>DJEH01000021.1:4225-9379 GCA_002431845.1 Prevotellaceae bacterium UBA5903
ATTATGAACACCTACTTAAAAATAAAACATCATACAATGTCTGATATAATCCTTATAGCCGATAGTGGAAGCACAAAAACCGATTGGTTGCTATGCAACGATGGCATGTTGTCGGTGGGTTTTAAAACACAAGGAATTAATCCTTACATGCTTTCAGAAAACGAAATAGCCAACATCCTGCAAGAGGAACTCTTGTGTAAAAGCGCCTTTGTTCAACCCCAAAAGGTGCGTTTTTATGGTGCAGGATGTAGGGGCGAGCAGTGCAGTATGCTCAAGAGTGTGCTGCGTAAACTCATGCCGCAAGCCACAGATGTGGTGGTAGACTCCGACCTCGTGGGGGCGGCTAAAGCCTTGTGTGGTGACGCCGATGGCATAGCTTGCATTATGGGCACGGGTAGCAATAGTTGCCTATATGTAGGTGGCAAAATAGTGCAAAATGTTTCGCCCTTAGGCTATATACTTGGCGACGAAGGGAGTGGGGCAGTGTTGGGTAAACGTTTGATAAGTGATTTGCTAAAAAGTCAATTGCCCGAAGACATTAAAAAGGCATTTTTCAACTACTATCATTTAAATTTGGGCGACATTATCCGTAGGGTATATAAAGAGCCATTTGCCAATAGATTTTTGGCCTCGTTTGCCCCCTTTCTGCACCAACACAAGGAGCATGAGGCTATAAGAGCATTGTTGCTTGATGAGTTTGGACGTTTCTTTAAACGTAATATTGAACGTTATCAGCGCAATGACCTAAACGTTTCGTTTGTGGGTAGTGTGGCTTATTACTTTCAAAACGAACTGAAGATAGTGGCGCAAAACTATGGTTATAACATCGGAAAAATACTGAAAAGTCCGCTCGATGGAATGAAAGGTGTAAAATAAAATATGTAAATTTGCAAATACATTGCAAACAGCACGTTGCGTCCCTATGCTGATGGGCATTGTGCAATTTAAGGACATTAGGTTGCAATGTAGCGTTATGAATTGAAAAACATATACCTTATATATGATAAAACTTTTACACACCATACTCCTTTCGACTCTGTGCCTTTCGGCAACAGCGCAGACTGCTACAACCCATGTGCTACCAACGCGTACACTGAGGGTAGATTACGACTTTTCGGGCAATGCCAAAGTGCAGCGCATCTCGGTGGCAGAACTATGCAGTTTTAAGGGCTGGGCAGGTCGCCACACTCACATGGACACTGTGCCATTACGTGGTAATGGCGACATCACCATGACCGACCTACACAGCGGAAAAATGCTTTATAAGCAATCGTTCTCTACACTCTTTCAGGAGTGGCTTACCACAGAAGAGGCAACAAAGGTGGACAAATCATTTGAGAATACCTTTTTGCTGCCTATGCCCACAGACTCTGCAATTGTTACGGTTAGGCTCTTTGGGTTAGACAATAAAGTGGCTACGCAACTACAGCACGTGGTGGCACCTACAGACATCCTTATACGCAACCTCGATAGCCGGCCAATTACCCCTCATCGCTATTTGCATAAAAGCGGCGATAGCGAAGACAAAATAGACGTGGCAATAGTGGCTGAGGGCTATACGGCAGAGCAGGCAGAGAACTTTTATGCCGATGCTAAGGTGGCTGTACAGTCTATCTTACAACACGAACCTTTTAAAACTTATGCCGACCGCTTTAACTTTGTGGCAGTGGCTGCAGCCTCGGCTGATAGCGATGTGAGCATACCTAAAGAGGGTAAGTGGCGCAACACGGCACTGAGTTCGCACTTCTCTACATTCTATTCCGACCGCTATTTAACCACCTTGCACCAACGCGATTTGCACAACCTATTGGCTGGTATACCCTATGAACATATCATCATCCTTGCAAACACTTACACCTATGGTGGTGGAGGCATATACAATGCTTATACCCTAACCACTACGCATCATGCAGCTTTCAGACCAGTGGTAGTTCATGAGTTTGGTCATAGTTTTGCGGGGTTGGCAGATGAGTATTTCTACGACGATCAATACGAAAACTTCTATTCGCCAAACGTTGAGCCTTGGGAGCAAAACATTACAACTTTGCACAACTTTGCTGCAAAATGGCAAGACCTACTACCTAAGAAAACGCCTATACCAACGCCTAATAACCCAAAGAGGATGAACCAAATAGGCGTGTACGAGGGCGGTGGCTACATGTCGAAAGGGGTGTATAGAGGCTTTCAAGATTGCCGTATGAAAACAAATGAGTGTAAGGACTTTTGCGCTGTTTGCCAACGGGCAATAGCACGATTAATTAAGTTTTATACAGAATAGAGAGTGTAACATGGCAAAGAAAACTACAAACAATAGTAGAAGGGCGAGTAAGCAAAATCGCGGTACGACACCTGCCCCTGTTAGCACATGGAAACAATTTAAGAATAGCATAAAAGAGGGCAGACTGAAGGACTATGTGATGGGGGTGATAACGCAGACTGAGAACGTGAGGTTTGCCATAGGTATCTGCTTGTTAGGCATCAGTATATTTCTGCTCATTAGCTTTGTTTCTAACATATTTACAGGTAGGGCAGACTATACATACGTAACAAGCGATAGCGCTAACTTTGTAAAGGCTGCTAACTATGGTGGCAAGCTGGGTGCTTATGTGTCGAACTATTTTATGGATACTTGCTTTGGCGTCTTTGCAGTGTTGATACCTGTGTTTATGTTTCTGGCAAGCATTAAGCTAATGGGCGAGGACAGCCGAATCAGATTGTGGAAATGGTTTCTTAACCTTTCTATCATTATGATATGGGGATCGGTATTTTTGTCGCTCGTAAGCGAGATGTTGCCCAATAAGATAATAAGCTATTTCAGTTTCAGACTGGGAGGCGGCCATGGCGATTATGTAAAAAATGTCCTTACAACAAACCTTGGTGGATTGGGCGCATGGATTGTGATGATTGCTACTGCTATCTTTTACTTGATGTACTTAACAAGCGAAACTGTTGAGGTGGTACGCAAACTTATGCACCCCAAGGACATGATTAAGAATAAGCTTGCTAAAAGCCAAGGTGACGATAGTGAGCTTGTTGATGATGAAACAACAGGCGATAACGAACTATATGACGAGGAGGCAGAGGACGCTGATGACGACGAAAATGCCGAACTATCTTATACTGACGAAAGTGGTGAGATGGAAGGTGATGAGGCTGAAACCGCCAACGATAATAGCAATGCCATAACGCTTGATTTGGATGCTAAAGCCAACGAACAAGACACTTCTGTTGAGGCTGATAAGCAACTTGACAACATGAAAGTGGGCATGGCTAAAGAGAATACTCAAACTGAGAATGGCAACATAACAACTCAACTTGACATTGCGCAAGCTGTGGTGAACGATAAGGCAAGTGGTAAAACCGTGGAGGAGGTGTTGGCACAAGCTCCTTACGACCCACGAGCCGACTTGAGCCACTATAAGTTCCCCTCAATCTCTTTGCTAAAGCACTACGATGATAACGGACCTGCCATTGATATGGCAGAGCAGAATGCCAATAAGGACCGTATCATTACCGTGTTGCGCAACTTTGGCGTTGAGATTTCGAGCATTAAAGCTACGATAGGTCCTACCATTACGCTTTACGAGGTTACGCCAGCTCCAGGTGTGCGCATCAATAAAATACGTAACCTCGAAGACGATATTGCATTGTCGCTTTCGGCTCTTGGCATACGTATCATTGCTCCTATTCCAGGCAAGGGAACCATTGGTATTGAGGTTCCTAACAAAAACCCACGCATTGTGTCGATGGAGAGCATTATCAATACACGCAAGTTTCAAGACTCTACCTTTGAACTGCCCATAGCTCTTGGCAAGACCATTACAAACGAAGTGTTTATGGTAGACCTTGCCAAAATGCCGCACTTGTTGGTGGCTGGTGCTACAGGTCAAGGTAAGTCGGTGGGCTTAAATGCTATTATCACTTCGTTGCTCTACAAGAAGCATCCTGCCGAACTTAAGTTTGTGATGGTAGACCCTAAAAAGGTTGAGTTCTCAATATATGCACCTATTGAAAAGCATTTCTTAGCTAAAATACCTGAAGACAACGAAGATCCAATCATAACAGATGTAACCAAGGTTGTGCAGACCTTAAAGAGCCTTTGCCAACTCATGGACCACCGTTATGACTTGTTGAAAAAGGCTAAGGTGCGCAACATCAAGGAGTATAATGCCAAGTTTAAGGCACGTATGCTCTCGCCTAAATATGGCCATGAGTTTATGCCTTACATTGTGGTGATAATCGATGAGTTTGGCGACCTTATTATGACAGCAGGCAAGGAGGTTGAAATGCCTATTGCACGTATCGCTCAGTTGGCACGCGCCGTGGGCATACACATGGTGATAGCAACGCAGCGTCCTACAACCAACATCATTACGGGTACTATCAAAGCCAATTTCCCTGCGCGTATGGCGTTTAAAGTGATGTCGCAGATTGATAGCCGCACCATCCTCGACCAGAGTGGTGCTAACCAATTGGTGGGTAAGGGTGATATGCTATTTTTGTGTGGCAACACCCCCGTGCGTGTGCAATGTGCCTTTGTTGATACGCCTGAAGTAGAGAAAATTAACGACTTTATAGCCGACCAACAAGGTTACTTGTCTGCTTATGAACTTCCTATCCCCGAAACCGAAGATGAGGCCAATGGCAAGGGCGCAAACGACCTTTCGGGCGAGAAACTCGACGACCTTTTTGAAGAGGCAGCTCGTCTCATCGTTGTACATCAACAGGGTTCAACATCGCTCATTCAGCGCAAGTTTGCCATTGGTTACAACCGTGCGGGGCGCCTTATGGACCAACTTGAAAGAGCTGGCATCGTGGGTCCCGTGCGAGGTTCAAAACCACGCGAAGTGCTCTGTTCGGACGAAATAGCCCTTGACAATAAATTGGCTACTTTGAAAGAATAAATGAGTAAAGCAAGCTAAAAAAAAACATAAACCAAAAGCCTTTGACTGAGAATGCTTAGTCAAAGGCTTTTAACGTATTAGGACATAAATAGGCATTGCAAGTTCGGGATAACATCTCAATATAATAAAATGACTGTAATGATTTACTTGTATAATTGGGCTATAAATCTATTGTATCTTTTTCCATCTATTCTTCCAAATAATAAGCTATGTTGCAAGTCCCGTAGGGACGACATATCAGAGGATAGGG
>DJEH01000039.1:0-158 GCA_002431845.1 Prevotellaceae bacterium UBA5903
ATGTATCATAATTGTTTCTGCTTGTTTTTTAATCGGCTGTTTCGATTTGCTCTTTAGTAAGCCCCGTGTATCGCATTACTAATTCTATGTCTACTCCATCAGATAGCATGCGTCGTGCGGTTGCAAGGTTGGCAATGTTAATGCCCTCTTCTCTTCCT
>DJEH01000039.1:209-3411 GCA_002431845.1 Prevotellaceae bacterium UBA5903
TTTAGCCGTGTCAATAGAGTTTTTTATGTCGCGATAGGCAAACTGGCTGGCCTCATATTCGCGCAACTCTTGGGCAGATAGTTTGGCAATCTCAGCCTCTTCAAATAGTCTATCAAACACCTTGTCGCGCAAGGCTTTGGGGCGTTCTTCAAGTTTGTAAAGGTTTTTCAGCGCATAGAGCCATTTGTCGTAAATGGTATGAAGTTCGTCTAAAGTTTTGTTGAATTTGGCAATTTCAACGTAGATAAACTCCAACTTATCGTAAAACACTCTGTGGGTTGCAGTGTCGCAAAGTTGCACGTGATGGCTCAGTTTGTCTTTGTCAAATGCGTCCTCGTTCATATCGAAGTTGAGCAAGGCAATGGTGTAAATATGGTTGAGCTTAAAGTCCCATTCTTTGCCTTTAGGCGCTTGTTCGCGAATAGGGAAAGTAGCGTAAAATAGCGAGCGATCCTTAAAGTAAGTTTGATAGGCATTTTGCATTTCTACGATAAACTTCTCACCATTTTCGCCTTCGCAATAAACGTCGAAGATAGCTTTTCGGTCGGTATATACATCGCCCACATTCTCGGAGTTAAGATACATTACGTCCTTAACAATTTGTTTGCCAGCAAACAAACTGTTGAGAAAGCATATCAGCAAATCTTTGTTGATAACAGTGCCAAAAATTCGTTTAAAACCAAAGTCGGTTAGCAAACTTATATATCGTTCTTCTGTATGTATCATAATTGTTTCTGCTTAGTTGCGTAAAGGTACGATGAATATTCTAAACCATCAATTTTTTTCAGTAAATAAAATGGAATAGAGGCTTATAAACTCTGATTTTAGGCTTTTGCTCTAAACGTAAAAGCGGCATCAAACCATGTAGATGATGCCGCTTTTAGTAAATAGAGGACTGATACTTTATCTTTTACTCTTTACGTATAAAATAGGTGTTTGCCACGCAGAGCAATGCCACGCCTGTGTCGGCCATAACAGCTGCCCATAAACTGGCATAGCCCAAGGTGCTGGCAAGCATTACTGCCACCTTTATGCCCAAGGCAAGTGTGATGTTATATCGCACGAGATGTTTGGTTGTACGTCCTATATTTATGGCTTTTGCCACGAGCGAGGGGTCGTCGCTTTGTACCACAATGTCGGCCGTTTCGACAGCGGCATCAGAGCCTGCGCCCCCCATAGCAAAGCCCACATCACTCAGTGCAAGCACTGGCGCATCGTTGATACCATCGCCTACAAAGGCCATAAGCCCCTGTTTGGCATGCAGCTCGTTTTCGCTCTTTATACGCTGAAAAGTGCTAACCTTATCTTCGGGCAAGAGGTCGCCATGATAACTATCAATGCCCAACTCTTTGGCCAAACGAGCCACTACAGCCGTGCGGTCGCCAGATAGAATGGTGGTGCCTACGTGCATGTTGTGCAATGCCACAATGCCTTTGTGCGCATTGGGACGAGCTTGGTCGGTAAGCGCAATGACACCTGCAAACTGATGGTTGATGGCGCAATATATATAGGTAAAAGCTTCGTCTTCGGCAAACTCCTTAGGCACGTTTACTCCCGCTTGGCTGAGTAGCGATCCTTTGCCAACCAACACCTCTTGGTTGCTAACCACCGCGCGTAGGCCAAGACCAGCTACCTCTTCAACCCTTTCGGCCTTGGGACATGCAGCCTCGCCAACCTTTTCAACGATGGCTTTGGCTATGGGGTGGGTGCTATAACGCTCCACTGCACACACTGCAGCAAGCATATCCTTTTCGGGCATACCCTTTGGTGTAGTCACGTGGTCTACGCTGAATTTGCCCGTTGTGAGTGTACCTGTCTTGTCGAACACCACTTGGCTGAGATGGGTAACAGCGTCAAGATAGTTGCCACCCTTAAAGAGTATGCCGTAGCTCGAAGCCACCCCAATGCCCCTAAAGTAGGCCAATGGTACACTCACCACCAAAGCACAGGGACACGAGATAACCAAGAATACCAAGGCACGATAGAGCCACAAACTCCATTGACCCATGCCTGCGATTGGTGGTACAACAGCCACAACTGTGGCCAAACCAATGACGATGGGGGTGTAGATGCGGGCAAATTTGCGTATAAACACCTCGGCCTTCGACTTGCGCGAGGCGGCATCTTGCACCATGTTCAAAATGCGTTGTAATGCACTCTCGGCATAGGGGCGTAGCACCTTTATCCTTACCACACTGCCCGAAGCAATCATGCCTGCCGACACTTCATCCCCTTGGCAGATGCTGCGAGGCTCTGACTCGCCAGTAAGTGCTGCAGTGTCAAAAAACGCACGTTCGCTGAGCAGTATGCCGTCGAGCGGAATGCGTCCGCCTGCCACCACCTCTATCACGTCGCCTGCCACCACCTCTTCGGGAGCTTTAAGTAGTTTCTCACCATTGGGAGCAATAACAGTGGCTGTGTCGGGCCTAAGGTCGATGAGCGAACGGATGTCGCGTTGCGCATGTTCTACCGCGCGGTCTTGAAAGTATTCGCCAACAGAGTAGAACAGCAACACTGCCACAGCCTCAGGATATTCGCCTATGGCAAATGCGCCAAAGGTGGCAATGAGCATAAGCGTAAATTCATTAAATATTTCGCCATGCACAATCTCCTCGCCAGCCTCCTTGATGATGGGTAGACCAATAGGTAGATAAGCCAACACAAAGATGGCCCATGGGTATCCGCCGAATGGATTGCTAATGCAGCCCCAAGCCAATAGCAGGGCAGATATAATCATGGGTATTAGGGTGCGCCATGCCGATGGTTCGTCGTGATTGTGACTGTGGCAGCAGCAACCATGTTCTTCTTCGTGATTGTGTTCGTGATGGCAGCAGCTGCAAGCATCGTTGTCGGGGTGCTTGTGCGAATGCTGATGTTGAGAATTGCAATTTTTACACATAATATGATAGTTTTTTCTTGTTTCTGTTGCAAATGTAAGCATAAAACCATGCAACCTAGTTGCAAAGTGCATGGGGGCTCCACTACTGCCTATGTATTGCCGATAAATTGCTAACTTTGCCCTTGCCAAGAGGCAAAGCAAGCAATGCAATGTTTGCCACATTGGTTGGCAAGGATATTTGTAGCTCGTTCTGTACACGTGATAGAATGCTTGCTTTTTCGTTGATAATGAGCATGTTATAGTTGGTATATGCGTATTGTTTCAGCGTATCATGCGCATGATGTTGGCGTATCACGGCCGTGA
>DJEH01000039.1:3513-15302 GCA_002431845.1 Prevotellaceae bacterium UBA5903
TCACGGCCGTGATACGCCAACTATATTCGTATGCTTTGTGCAGCACGACGCTTTGATAAGCATAGTAGCATGCACCTTTAGAGCGTGATACAATTATAATATAACTCAAAACTCACATGTATCATCACTCTACACTCCACCTTTTCAATCCCTCTCACGATGAGGCTTTGGCTGCTCATTCGCCCTATTATTCACCCTCAAAAATAGCACAGAAGTTGGCTTCGCAATGGGCCTTGCTACCCTCGCTGTGGGCAAACGATGGCGATGCCGTATATATACCAACCAATGCAGAACAACTGCTTGAAGCTAAAGTACTACAAGTAAACGGCAAACAAATACGATTGGTGCAGCGCTCTGACATGAACCCGCGCTTTTGGCAAACCATATCGCAGGTGCAGCCGTGGGGGTGGGATGCATTGGTAAAACATCAGCTCGTCAAGATGAACGCTCCCACCGAACTCTTGCCTACCGACGAGGCTTTAGAGCAAATACGCCAACTGAGTAGCCGCCAAACCACGGCAGATGTGCTGCCCATGCTCGTTGATAGGCTTACGGCCTATGCTGCTTTACCGATGGTTGGATGCTCGTACATTGTGGATAATTGGGAGGAGCTGATGCAACTTGTTGATGATTATGGCAATGTAATGGTCAAGTCGTTGTGGTCGTGTAGTGGGCGGGGAGTATTTCCACTAAACGCTCATCCTTCGGCTTCGGTTGTGGGTAGGGTGCACAAACTTTTGCAACAGCAAGGAGCTATTGAGGTGGAGCCGCTCTACAAGGGTGTGACCGACTTTGCTTTAGAGTTTGATGCAAAGGCTAAAGATGGTGTAACTTATCGTGGCTTGTCGCTGTTTCGTACCACCATCCGAGGTGGATATATGGCCAATGTGGTGCAGCCACAAGAGCAGTTGCAAGCACATTTGTTTAGTATGTTTCAGCCTTTACAAACAGGTTTTGACCTGCTTTGTAAGGTGTGTGAACAGGTGCTTACGGTTTACTTTTCAAAGGCAGCCTATTGCGGTCCGTTGGGCATAGACATGATGCTTGTACAGCTACCCGATGGCACTACGGCACTCCATCCATGCATTGAAGTAAACGTGCGTCGCACAATGGGCTACGTGGCTTGCCAGTTACAATCGTTGGGAGTGGGAGAGTGGCAAGCAGATTTTCCGTTTAGTAAAGAGTTTTAGAATGTAACATTAAACCTTTAGAAAACACACAAGCCACCGCAGAGCTACTACCATGCTCTGCGGTGGCTTGTGTGTTGTTATAGATGCAAGATGTGGATGAGATTTATCTTACAATCACCTTGTGTCCGTTTACAATGTAGGCTCCAGCACTAAAGCCAGTGAGCGGAGTGAAGCCTTGACCCACTTGGGCCGAACGAACCAAGGCGCCCGATATGCTATAAACGCATACAATTGTGGGCTGGCCCGTGGTGATGCCAATGGCATGATTGCCACCCGTTGCCGAGAAGTAAGCATTGGCTTCGGCTTGGTTGATGCTGGTGGTTGTGGGGTCGTAGCCATATTTGAGGTCGAGCGCAGCAATGCGTTCTTTCACCCATTCTTCGGCATAGGTAGCCTCGTTTTGTAAGGCGTTGTGGTAGCGTGGCCAAGCAGTTTGTTCGCGCTTGTCGGCCTGGCTGTTGGCAAAGAGCGATGCATAGGTAGCGAAGCGTTTAGTCAAATTTTCGGGGTCGAAGTAAGTGGTGCGCAGTTCGGCATAGCGCTGTGCAAGGTCCTCGGTCCAGTTAAGATTGCTACTTTCGAGCAGGGTGAAAAGAGTGAGTTGTCCGTGTTCGTGCTGCCAAAGAAAAGAGTCGAAATCTTGAGTGGCATCGCTCGTATAGCTCGTTTCGGCATAGTAGTTTTGGCCAAAAGTTCCGTCTAAGTCCCATGGAGCCACACCGAGTTTCTGATACTTGCTCTTGGCATTGTCGTAGATGTAGTAGAACATGTTTTTGCCATGATTGTCGGTGGCAAGCATGAGTTCTATAAACAAGTAGTAGTCGCGCAATGTGGCATAGTCAAAGTAGGTTTTTACATTTTTGTCGAAGGCCGATTGCGAAGAGGTGGCTACAAAGTTAATGGCATTGTAGAGTGGTTGCCAATCTACAGCTTCGTCCTCATAGTCGGGATATTTAATCTCAAAGCCTCGCCATGTTTCTACGCCAAGCGTGTTGGTGTAGCTTGCAGGAGCATGGTGGGGGTAGTATTTGCGGTCGGTGTCGTGACCCATAAAAACCTCGTAGCTCCAATCGGACGACTTGTAGAGCAAACCATGTATCTCGTCTTCGCCAGAGTCTGACTTTGCAGCCTCTTTAAACTTTTTAAGCTTGAGTTGCTTGCGGTCCATCTTTTCGGTCATGCAGTAAAGGCCGTGGTAAGAACCATTAAGAAACACTTCGACAAAGCGTCCGCGTGTGCCAGTAAGTGCTTTGGGTTCCTTATCGGCATAGTATGGACGAACCGAAAAGTCGTTCCATAAGTCGGTGCCTACGCGATTGCGCATACAAGCACGGTCAATGTACATGGCATCGAGTATCCAACTTTTGTCCTCGCGCAATGAGAAGAAAGAATGGTCGAGGTTATTGCCTTCGGCATCGCAAAGCTTAAGGGCATACGACTTCTTTGGGAACGACTGTGCAGTGGCACCACGATATTTAAAGTTAGCACTGAGTAGCTCGTCGAAGTTGGTGTTTGACGCATCGTTTACGCGTATGCTTCCCAATGTGTAGTACGACCCATTGCACGACGCCAAGTTGATATCTACAATAGGCAAGTACGTAAAGCGAAGCTTAGCAGTAGCCGTTGGTTCGCCACCAACAGCAAGGGTTAGCGTATAGTCTGTTTGGCACGAGGGGGAGGTAAGAGCAATCGTATCGCCATTTAAGTGCTGAGCCTCGTCTATGCTGATAGCAGCATCAGCGGGTTGTCCATCGGCCAATGTATAGCGGAATGTAGTGGTCCAGGTGCCACCTTGTTGCAAAGAGTCGGGCAGAGAAGCAAAGTAGGTTTGCGATGCTTTGTCGTATACAAGCAACTTGTTGTTGAGCATTAAAGTGTCGGCAGCAACTTCAAAGTTGCTGCCTGTGCTTGCGCCAGCAGTAACCTCTTTGCCCTTTTCGTCGTATATCTTAAAAAGCTCGTTGTCGGCCCCGCTACCTTCGTAGCTACCAAGCAGATAAGAGCCATCGCGACGCAGATTGAACCATTGCGTAGGGTCTTGCACATTGCGTATGGTCCAATATCCATTGTCCTCAACAAGGGTCCATTCGCTTGCGCTCCCTTTGGGCCACGAGGTCGGTTCAATGCCCTTTGCCACTTGGTTGATGCGGTTGCCTGTGTAGGTAACATACTCCATTGTTTTGGCATTTTGCAGATAGTAACCATTGGTTGATGCCGTAAGATACCACCAGCCATCACTGCACTCGTTTGTGCCTGTTACGTAATAATAGTAGGCCGACGAGCCATGTTCGCTACCAAGTGCAAGCACACCATTTTCGTAAAGTTTGCAACTCAAACGGTACTTCGAGTTGCTATCGAAAGTGGCTCCAGCTTGTGCCTGAGCTAATAAAACAAAGAAGCTAATAAATAATAAGTAAAAATGCTTCATAGTGATTAGTAGTAAAAAATAAGTGTGTAGTTAATTTGCTTGTAAAAGTACAAAATGAAACCCAACCAATCCAATATTTACATTAAAAAAATAGAAAGTAAAACATAAGAGAGACAAAACCATGTTTTTTAAACACGGCTTTGCCTCTCTCATATTAGTGTGTTAAGTAGGTGTTCAAAATTCATATCTATTAATTTTGAATATCTACTTATTATTTCAGCCTATAGCTTTATAATCTTAGTAGTGCATTTACCATCTTCGGTGCGAACCACAGCAACGTACATGCCGCTTGTTAGGCCTGTTAGGTTGATAGTGTTGTGGGGCTTGGCATTGTCAATGTTCAGAATCTGGCGGCCGTTGGCATCGGTTATAAACAGAGAAGCTTTTGTGTCTTTGCTTATATCAACATTGAGAATGTCTTTTACCAAAGTGGGATATACCTTAATGCTATTAGCATTTGCTTCGCTCACGTTGTCGGGGATGAGCACCTTGTAGAAGAAGGTAACCACCTCGCTCTCTTCGCCCTCCATATATGCCATAGCCTTGATTTCGGTGTCGGCATTGATTGGTATGGGGGTGCCATCATAGAGTTTGCGAGCCTCGGTGTTATCACATGGACATGAACCATCAAGTGTGTAGTATATCTGTGCGCCCTCGGTGCTACAATGCAGGGTGATGGCGGTGCCTTTTTCAATTGTTGAGCCTGTGGCAATGTTGGCAGTTGGGGCAGCAACAGGTTGTTTCTGCACCTCTTTTACCGAAATGATGGTGGTGCCAGAAAGTTCTTTGTCGGCTAACTTAAAGGTAATGGCTGCCATGCCTGGAAGCTCGCCATTTACTACGATTTGAGCATGTCCTTCTTCATTGAGCGTGCACTTGGTGGTGTTGGTACTAATGATAAGGTTTGAAGACAAGTTTACCTCTACCTCCTTGCCTGCAGCGGCAGCAGCGGGCAATACGGCAATATCAAGGGTTTTGCTCTTGCCATAATCAATGCTTACAGCAGAGTCGCATTCAATGCGCTTAATCTCCTTGCTTGCAACGAATGATTGCATGTAGTCGCTTTCCATGCGAATGCCTGTATAGCTCTTCACTTGGTTTTTAACGATGAGTGTAACAGTTGCGGCATCAAATGGTTCTTTGGCATTAAAGCGCAATTTTGAGGCATAATGTAGGCTCTTGTCGTTGTAGTCGGCCTCTTCGTTTAACAACTCAATTTGACCTTTTATTGATTTATTATCCACCATCACACTGATGTTATCCGTGTTGAGTGTTTCGGTCATCATGTACTTATCAAACGTTAGTTCCACTGCATCTTCGTAGGCTTTAGCGTCCTTCACGTTAGGTTGTACATTCTGTTTCATACCAATGTTCACATCGAGCTGTGGTGGAGGAACGGGGAGCCAGTCAGAGTAAGTGGTTTCGTACCCTTCTTTCTCAAACTTCACTTGCCACAAACCTTGCGGCACGTCCCAACGATAAAAACCATTCTCGTCTGTAAACAGCGGGTTCTTCTGTGCATACTCCTCAGCATTCCATTTCACAATGTTCTCATGTAGGTCGCCATACATATCCTCTACCATCTCTTTGTAGTAGACAGTAGCCTTTACACCTTCAAGACGATTTGATAGGACGGACTCGTAGACGTAGCCAGAGGGGTCCATTACATGTTCTACTTTAGGAAGCGGCCAATTTGTAGGTTTGTTGTCTTTGTTATCAGGTTTAGGATTATCGTCCTTTCCCTTGCACTTAAGTTCTTTAAGTTCTTTTTCAAGAGATTTGATAGCTTTATCGTGTAATTTTTCTTTTGCAAAGCTAATGCCGAATGAATAGAGATCAAGCCCTATAGAAGCTAACTGCGCACCAGGATTATTTGTGGCATCTAAAACCATCCCAGCGATATCCGCTCCGATGCTTTGTATGCTTAAATAAGCAAACCCTATGGTACTTGCAATGCTTCTGTTCCATATAGAAGACCATCTGTTAGCATCATTTTCACATGGATATTTAGCCAATTCTTTTTTCAGAAGACTTATCCATTCGGACATTTGATCTTTGCTATCAAGAATGTCAAGGGCGGTAGGTATAAGTTGTAATACTGCACCAATTGTTGTTCCGACAACTTTGCTAACACGTCCTAAAATTTTAACATTCTTAGAATGTCGTGCTGCTTTAATGCTTGTAGGCACTTTGCTTATAAAGGACTTTGCTGCTTGGTACACATTCTTGACAAGTTCTTGTTCTTTGTCAATGTTCTTTAATCCTTTAGTGATACTCTTTAGTTCATCTTTAGCTTTACTTAGAGAGCTTCTATATTCAGATAGAATATTCTTTTGATTATTTAACCAGAATTTTTCAATATCTATCTGATTAAGGATTTTATTCTTTTCAGCTTCAGTTTCTGCAACCTTTAGTGCAGCGTTGAGGCTAGATATATTATTGGATGTTTGCTTTGTAAGGTTCTCGTAATATTTAATGCTGTTTCGGAGACTTACAATACTACTTTCTAATTCTCCTTGTCTTTTGAATAGCGATGATTTGTGCTTTTGCAGTAGATTGACAGATGCTTCATAGACTTTTTGAATCGCTTGCTTAGTACCTTTAATTCCTTGTTCGTAGGTACATTCAAATGCCTCATAAATATCTTCGTAACAAGATTTGATATCAGATAAAATACGAACTAATTTGTATTTGTCTTCAGTGTCTTGCAAATCAGAACGCAAATCATCAAGGCTCTCTAAAGCATCCTTTATATTATTTAGGCACTTAACAATACTATTTACTTCGCCTAATTTAGCAGCTTTAGTTTCTGCACTAGTTCTTATTATAGTGCGATACATAGACTTACTATCTATGAATATCTTTTCATTGTCACTATGTAAAATGAATAGAGCAGAACCATCTGTTTTATCATATTTTACATATCCTTGATTGAGCAAATCTTCTTCATTGATAGAACTTAATTTGTCACGTACAATTTGGGTTTGTCCTCCGAAGGTAGAATATGAATAGTCAAAATAATCTTCATTATCTGATTGTGAACCCAAAATAGCTAAATATCCATTAAGAATATCGTTGAAGTTATTAGTTATTTCTTTGGTATCTTTTTGATATGCTATAAGGCTATCATTAGAAACAGTAATGAGAGAATCTATGTTTTCGTAATTTTTAGCCTCTGCATTTGGCATCAGTTGAGCCAATAAACTATCAATTTCAACAGAATCAACTTCAGTATCCTCTGCATCTAAAAGATTATCCAATTTGTCCCAAAGTTCTTTGTTGGGCAAATCTACTTCATTGTTCCATTCATTCAATACTTTTTTACGTTCTTCAACGCTCTTGCTATATTCCTTGGTGTTTACATCTTGAATGTTGCTGAGTTCGTTAGCATCAATAATAGGTGTGATGTTTGCATCAAAGGTTACGTTTACAGTAGTAGGTAGAGCACTTGAATAGAATTTGTCAGTAGCAATCCAACAATTCTTTTTAATATTGAAAGTTGGCTTAAGGGTCTTTACTGAGTTGTTTGATAGAAGCACTTGTAGTTCAACATCAGATATAATGGTTGTATCGTTTCTTGTGAACTCTACAAGGAATGTAAAGTCTGGATACGATGGCCAATACCAATAAGGAGGGTATGATGTTTGTGGATGCTGAAAATCAAATACCGTCTTATATTCATACAAATTTAGGTTTTGAACAGTGTGTGCTGTGTTTAGCATTGTCACCTTGCTCACTTGTATTGCATTCATATCGTATGTACAATCAGTAGTCTCAGAGGTGAGATTAAGGTCACTTTTCGTGGTAACTTCTGCCCGAATGCTGTGAATAGAAAGATTATAAGGATTGTTAAGCGGGCAGGTAGTAGTCCATATTCCATTAGCCAATGACTGAGTTTCTCCTATAAGGATATCGTTATCGTAGATTTTTATATCAGATTTTCCAACAGCAGTTCCACTTATAGGAATGATTGTTTCTGCAGTTAGTGATGGAACAATTATACTCAAATCTTTTGCCGTATAGTTAGCTGCTCCAATGGGTTGTGAGATGCTCTTACCCTTAATATCAAACTGCACAAATGCGCTGGGGGCATAGTCGCCACCTTGGGTTGGTATGACGCAAAAGCGTACGCGGTTAGTGTAGTTGCTCACGGGGATGATGATGCGCGAGCCGTTGCAGGTGTAAGTGCTTACGGAGTTTCCCACCATCACAGAGTTTTCAACAAACTGGCACGATGCGGGAAGGTCTACAACAAGGTTTACGTTGCTAACGTCCTTGGCATAGGCTTGCTTAAAGTCTAATTGGGCAGAGAGGGTGAGGTAATTACCTACAACGATGCTCGACTTGTTTACGGAGAATAAGGTGTTGTCGCCAGTGTAGTAAAGCTTGCTCTCGTTGAGTGTAGGCACATCCTTAATGCTCAAGGTTGTGATTTCGCCACTCTTCACTGTGAGGTTATTAGCCACATAGTCTGTGCCTTCGATCAGCCCTGTATTAGTGAACTGGTTAAGGTCGTAGATGGTGTTAAAGAGGGCGCTATTGCCCATAGTTACCAAAGTATAATTGCCATCGGTGAGGTTGGTAATGGTAAGCGAAGCATTGTTGTAGGAGTATGATTTGATGAGTTTACCATCGGCATCGTAGAGCGAACCCACTACTTGCTCATTGTCGTTTTGAGCAAACGATGCTTGTATTTGTCCCTTCTCAACAATCTCGAACGAGGCAGTAGCAAGCATGGTGCTATCAACCTTGGTTGTGAGACTAACGGGCATAAAGTCGTTGGTCTTGCTTGATGCCTCAATGGTAAGTACATCACCAACAGACACTTCGTCGAGCAATACAATGCGGGGATATTGCACACTGAAGTTGCTAATATTACATTGCTTTGTCTTGTTGTAAATGGTGTAGGCAATGTTGTTGTAGTCGCTATACCAGTTTGTTGTAGCCTCGTCTGTGCTGTCTGCACAGGTTCGGTAGCTGAAGTCGAGGGCAATGGTAGCACCTTCGATAGGGCGCAACAATGCCTGTTGTGCCATTATCGTATCGGTGTTTTGAGCCATTAAAGAGTCGCAAGATAGTACCTTGCTGATATAGTCGGTGGAGGCTATAGTCAGCGTGGTAGGTACCTTAAAGGCAGTGATAGTATAGTTTCCATTTTCATCGGTCTGTGTGCCAATAGTCTTTCCGTATTTTCCACCGAAGGTTTGTGATGCCGAAACTGTAGCATTGCTTATAGCCATGCCAGTGTTAGCATCTTTCACGTTGCCTTTTATGATGATTTGAGGGAGTGCATTGAGTTGGCAAACAATGTTATTACTATCGCTCTTTGCCACATGCATACCTTGTTGGGGGGCGCAATAGAGCATGGCAAGTTGCTGCGAGAGTGTGATGTTGTATGCCAACTTATAGCCCTCTAAAATGCCGCTCATTTCGTTTCCTTGTGATAGATAAGCGCCCTGTTCTGTAGTCCAAGTAATGTTGGTTTGTGCCGTAACATCATTGCCGTTGGGGGTGAGAACCTTCAAGCTGATGTGTTGAGGCTTTTTGAGTTCATTAAAGGTAACAGCCGCATCCTCGTCCTTCACTTCCACGTTTTTAATTTCACCAAACACGTCGCCACGCTCATTGTGCAACGTAACATTCCATGCCGTGTTTTTGATGATGTTGACAAAAGCATACTCATGCTTGTCGGTCATCACATAGTGTAGGCGTTGCCCGCTCTTGGTGTTGGTGAGTTCAAGATACATATTGGCATAATCGGTAATGTTGGCATCTTGAGGGAGAGACACTTTGATTATGCGAATGTCATTTTGTATAGGTAGGATAGTAAAGTCCTTCCATCCAGCCGCCTCTTGATATTGTGCCACGGCAGCTGCAGGCACAAATACTACCATACCCTCTTGCACACCATAAAAGGCATAGCTACCCACAGTTGGGGGTGTCATGGCATAGCAAGTGAGTGCCGATAATTGGTTGCATTGATCAAAAGCTCGGTTGCCAATACGCTCAATTGTAGCCGGTAGTATAGCTGTTTGCAAATCGGTATAGTCAAACGCATACGAGGGTACTTCGCTCACGCCCGTTGTGCGACTGAGGTCTAATGTGGTGCAATTAGAGTAGGTGTTGGCAATACCAAAGTCGTTGCTATTTATGCGTCCTGCCACAGTGATGGCAAGCACCTTGCTTTGGTTGTTACTGCCAATAGCTTGCGAAATAGCACTCTGCAAGCTGCCCGCTTTAAAGTCGTCGATAATAACATTACCCGTAGCTTTGTCCCAAAAGTTTTTGTTGGGATTGCTCGGATTGGCTGGGTCGAAGCTATAAACGGCTGTGAGCGTCACGTTGTGTGCAGGCATGTTGTACTGAAAGTTCTGTTTGTTAGAAACAACTTGTCCTTGCTCATCTACCCACTCCTTAAAACTAAAATTGCTATTGGCATAGGCATAAAGTTCTACCATTTGCCCAGCCGAAAGCGAGTCTTTATTGGTATTGAACGTGCCTGCTTTAGTAGGCTTTGCCACTACCTTGAGTTCGTATTTGCCAATGTCGTCTGCCCATGCAGGCATAGCCGACAATAGCATCACCCATGCAAGCAATAGCAAGGCCCAAGGGGTTGCTTTATGCTTGCAAGGGGATAGGTTATAGATAGTTTTCATACGAAAAAATGTTCATTGTTATTGTATCATAATCTTGGTTGCAACGCCATTGATGCTAACGATGTAAACACCGCTATTGAGCGTAACTTTTCCGCTTTTAGCCGTGTGGTTGCGATAGTAAAGTCTGCCGTCAGCTGCATACACCTTGATGTCTTTAGGCTTGATAAAGTTGAACGATAAAGCGTTGCCAACCGTCTTTATTTCGCCCTCATCCGTAGCATTAACCTGTGCAACGTCTGTAATGTTGCCATCAAACGAAACGATGAAGCGTCCGTTATAGTCGCCTGCTTCGGCATCAAAGGTATAGCCATTGCTATCAAGTAAGTGCTTATTGCCGGTTTTTGTATCAAAGAGCATCACCTCTTTGTCATCGCCATTTTCAAGACTTAAAGTATATGTTCCATTTTCAGGAATAACCATTGATAGTACAGCCAAACCATCGTTTATAGGCCGTTCGTTGATGGCATATTTCACGCCAGCATCCACACTAAAGAGTTGAGCCACACGTGGCTTGTCCTCCATAAACTTGGCTGCATCGCGGCTTGTTTCGTATGTAAGCGTAGCTTGCTCGTTTAGCACGATGCGGGTGCGGTCGGTTTCAACGTTGTTGTTATCCTTTAGTACAAAGTTAAAGAGTTTGCGTTCCTCGCCCTTTTTGCTGCGTATGCGTTTGTTAGCATGTGCGGCAACTTGTGCTTCTTCGGCAGTATTTAGTCGGCCTTGCGTATCAAACCATAGCGTACTGCTGTCTACAGGCTTTTGTATAAAGAAAGCCTCAAAAGGCATCAGTACATAATGGTCGTCGGCAAGCGAGTAAGCGCTGTATCCATTGCCATTCCACACCGTAATGGTGCCTTGACTCTCGATATATTGCGTATCAAAGAAACTGGGGTAAGGATTGCCAATGAGGTTCCAACTACGGTTATGAGCAAATTCTGATAAATGCTCTTCGAGCGGTATACTCATGCTATCGGCAGTAAATATATCGTTCTTCTTAGTGTCGTTGTTGGCTCTGAATGTGAGTTCAATGTGCTTGTCGTTAGCTTCGCTTGTCACTTGAATGATGTAACCCTTGTGGGCGTTCATCGTTTCGTTTCTTTGCAGATTAACCCACGTGTTGTCCATATAGCCCAAAGCACGTTGTGCACCATCGTAAGTGCGCAATGCCCAATAAGTGCCACTTGGCATGCCAATCTTATTAACATCGGCATTGAATGGCAACGATATAAAGTACCAACGGTCAGCACTCAATTGCTGTTTTACAATCACGCTATCGGCACGCATAAATCCCTTGTTAATAAACGTAGTAGGATGATAGTAGTCTGCGCCATTTGCCGTATATTTTTGATTGCCCACAATGCTTCCCCAGTTAGCAGTTTGCACAAACTTGCCCAACGAAAGTGTGCTGCCCTCAGCCAATGTAAGGTGTCCACGCTTTTCGGTATTCGCTGCATTGTAGTGCAACTTCAAGTCGGGTTTGCTTTGCAGCAACGTTTCAGCATTGATTATCTCTTG
>DJEH01000029.1:0-18012 GCA_002431845.1 Prevotellaceae bacterium UBA5903
TTAATTTTGAACACCTACTTAAACAATAAAAATAACTTTATGAGCCATAAAAAAATAGCTTTGGTATTATCGAGTGGCGGTGCCCGTGGTTATGCACATATTGGTGCTATCAAGGCGTTACAAGAGCATGGATATAAAATAACCGCCGTGGTGGGGGCATCGATGGGGGCACTAATTGGTGGTATTTATTGTGCTGGCAAGCTCGACGAGGCTACAAATTGGTTTTGCTCATTAAAGCAGAGCGATGTGATAAAAATGTTGGACGTTTCGCTTAGCAAAAACTATGTGCTTAAAGGGCAAAAGGTGATTGACAAGTTAAAAAGCATTGTGCCCGACACCCCCATAGAGGCTTTACCCATCCCGTTTAGAGCCATAGCTGCCGACCTAAGCACGCAGCGCGAGGTGGTGTTTTCAAAGGGAAGCTTGTATCGTGCCATACGTTCGTCAATATCCATCCCCTCGGTGTTTAAACCCATCAAAATAGCACAGCACGTATTGATAGATGGGGGCATAGTCAATCCGCTACCCCTCAATCGTGTGCCAAAGGGTGTTGATTACGACCTTTTAGTAAGCATCAATGTGAGTGCACCTTCGAGCATTAAACTGCAACAAGAAAAGATTTTAGCGCAAAAAAAAGCCTTAGCCTTGCAGAGCAAGCTTTCGGTTGAGCGCATACTATCGTCGCTATTTCCTGACACAGTAGCCAGCAACTATATGAGTCTTATATCCTCTGCACTCGAACTACAAATACAGCGCAACACGGTGCAAGCACAAAAAATAACACCTCCCGATATAGCCGTAAACATCCCCATCAACCGCTTTGGTGTATTTGATTTTCACCATGCCAAGCGCATCATTCAAGCGGGATATGACGAGACGATGAAGGCTATTGAGCAAGCACGTCAAAACACAATCATAGACCGCCCCGAGCATGACGATGCATAAGGAAAACACAACAAAAAAGCAACGAGAACCATCTATTCTCGTTGCTTTTTTCGTAAAGTTTATGCGTGTGTAAGTAGGTGTTCAAAATTAATGTAGAGCCTGATTATAAGTAGGTATTCAAAATTAATTTTGAATACCTACTTATCAATGTTCTTTTTTCTCTTCGTGCTCTATGCGGAATATGCTATATGTTTCGAGCAATACGGCTATGAGCAGAGCAATCTTCCACTCACTACCGCGAAACGGCGGAATGCCGTACAACTGCATAAACATCATGCCTGCTGTAACAACCAACAACAAAGCACCCAACATTTGTTGTCGGTAGAGCCGGCGAATAACGAGGTTGTTACCCTCGTAGTGCTGGCCCGCAATCTGCATTGACGCAAATAGCAATGCGCCCAAGGCAAACACCCAAGGGGCTAATGTGGGCTGAAATAGGGGCAGAATGGCTCCTATCACCAACAAAATGCCGCCTATATAAAAAAGTATTTGTTTCATTCGTCTTGCAATGTATCGCCTTCTACAACATAAACGTCTTCGTTGGCAGTTTTCATATAAAGGTTTACTCTTGCCACACGCTCTACGGCATCGGGGTTGTGTTCTATGTCGTTAAGTTCGTGCGTGTCGGTCTTATACTGAGCCTCGTAGGTGGCTATTTCTTGACGCAGTTCATCGTTTTGCTTCTTTATCTGATAGCGATGCCAAAAGCTGTTAGAATCTACAAAACCAGCAATGACAATGAATATCAAGATAGTCCACATATACTTCTTATGGAGTAAATCATGACAGAATCGGTAAAGTCTGTTTTTCATAACTGCTTGGTGCTTACTTTATTGTTTGGTTAAGGAATTGCTGCAAATGGTTTACCATTTCGCTGGCAGTATGGCCTTGTGGTATGCCCGGAAGGGCAAAGGCTTTAACCATATTGTTGAGCTTATCAAGTTGGTTTTGGGCGCCATTCTCCTTAAAGTACTGTCGCAAAATGCGTACCTTTTCAGCCATAGCAACGCCTTCGATAAAACGCTCGTAGCGCACCGAAGAGCGTACACCTGGGTAGATAAGGTAAGTATCGCCCGAGGCAAACAAGCGGTAGCGAGTATCGGTGAGCGAATGGTTGTCCCAATTCATCCACGACCAGTGCAGATAGCCACCAAAGCCGTTGGCTATGCTATGTATGGGCAAGTAGGCAGCCTCGGCAGGCAAGCTATTCGAAAAGAGGTTAGGCTCGGTGTTGCTGCAACAAGTGTAAGTGGTCGATACCCATCCCTTGGCATTACGTTTTGAAAGTTCGTCGGGAGCAAAGGTCTCACCAAAGCCAATACAGTAGTCGTAGAGTTTGTCTACGAGTTCTGGATGGTAAGTTCCAGCCAAAGCCATCTTGATGCCAGGCACGGCTTGTTGGGCAATTTGGTAGGCATCGAGCATATTGTCAAGGCCGCGTTCGTCCATAGCAATACATGTTTTATCAAACCATCCTTGCTCTTTGAGATGCTTGGCAAAGTGTTGTAAAAAGTTAGTCCAAAGGACTTTATACTCCTCGCTCTTGGTGGTTGTTTTTAAGTCGATATCCTTTTGTTGCGCCTCGTCGTAGTAGCGAAACGACATATCCCAAGGCACCATTGAGAAGCAGTTTATTTGTTTGTCTATGCCGCACTCTTGGCAAAGCTTCACCCATTTGTCAAACACCGAGTAATCGTAGCTCCACGAGCCATCTTTGTGCTTAATAGTTTGCACCATGGGCGAGAATTTGTCGTAACTTTGGTCGCCCCAAGGCTCGTAAAAGAGTATGGCCGACACCACCTTCTGTCCGCTACGCGCCAATAGTTTGAGGTAGGGCTTAAGAGCATCCATGTGTGCTTTGCTCCAACGCTCTGCTCCCATCCAACGCGAAAGCGCATAGGGCTGTTGCCAAAAGTCTACATGAAACTGCTGGCCTTTGGGCTGTGGTAATGTTTGCGCCAACACCTCAATGGAGAGGGAGAGGCGTTTTATCACCTTCTCTTTGCCACCTTGCACTTGGCTGATGAGTAGTTGTGTTTTATAAATGCCTGGAGTTGCTTTCTCTGGCACCTCGAGTGTGCACCACACAGGTTGGGTTTGCATCGAGCCCACAGTGTGTAAGGTGTCAATGTCTATCACATCAGCCACCTTGTAGGTGGTAAGGTTTTGTGGGTGGTAACCGCAATATTGGTAGTTGTCGGTGATAACATAGTTCATAAAGCGGGCTTCGCCTTGTTGAGCTGCAATGTGTGTGCCGCTTTTGCTCCATTCGGTTAGTCTCACCTTGAGTGTTTGGTCGGCATTGCCCTCATTGCGTACAATAGCCTCTATGCCCAAACGCTCGCCACGCCATGCTCGCACAAGGGTGTCGGTGCATGTGTGCAGAGAGGGGACCTCGTTTTGTGCATAGTGTACATCCTTTGATGCCCACGATGCCGTTAGGTCTGATTGTGCTTGGGCTGTAGTGGCAGATAGTGCCAATAGGGGTATGAGTAGTAAACTGCGTTTCATGTAATAATGGTGTGTGTTGCTTAATATTTCTACAAAAGTAGCAATAAGTTATCAACCATGTGCACACCAACTGCCTAAGAATGCAAAATTTACTTTATTGCACACCAAACATCGTGTGGAAATCAGAATAAAGAACTAACTTTGCCCTAACATAATATCGGTTTGCTATCCATTATCAAAACAAAATGAAATTAATTCATCCATATAAACTCAGCCTGTTTGCGTTCAGTATGCTTTTAACCCTATTGCTCACATCTTGCAAGAGTAGCGAGCATAGTGTGGCATACAATGCCACGGGGTACGATGGCATAGACGTTTCGCGCCACAACGGATTGATAGATTGGAAAAAGGTGAGCAAAAACCGCAATATCAAATATGTGTTTATAAAGGCCACTGAGGGCTATGGACATGTAGATAAAAACTATCTATACAATGCTCAGCAAGCGCATAAACACCATTTGAAAGTGGGCATTTACCATTACTTCACTTCGCGCAGTTCGGCTGTGGCACAGTTTGGTTGGTTTAGGCAACAAGCCAACCGCACTTGGCAGGACATTGCTCCCGTGATAGATGTTGAGGACATCCGTGGTTGGAAAAACAACCAGCAACTTCAAGATAGTCTGGCAGTATTCATACGTCTTGTAAAAAAGCACTATAACTGCCCACCTATCATCTATACACACCGCAATTTCTACAATACCCATCTTGCTCCACGCTTCAACGATCATCACCTCTTTATAGCAGCTTATTCAGCTCGCGAACCTCGTATCAATGGTAGCGATTACAGCATTTGGCAATACACCGATGCTGGTCGCATCAATGGCGTAAAAGGCAATGTAGACCTCAGCCGATTGGGACGCGGCATGGATTTGAAAAAAATATTGCTGCCGTAAAGTTGGGGGGATAGTTTATATTAAAGTTAGAATTAAAGTTCCCATAAGAAATAATATGAGACTCTTAAAAATGACAGGAGGCTTGGGTAATCAAATGTTTATCTATGCCTTATATATCAGCATGAAACAACAAGGCATCAATGTCAGAATAGACCTTTCGGACATGGTGCACTATCATGCACACTACGGCTATGAAATGCATAAGGTTTTTGGACTTCCAAATATTGAATTTAGAATGAACCAAAAGCTAAAGAAGATTGTAGAGTTTTTATTCTTTAAAACCATACTTGAGCGTAAGCAACATGGTTCGCTCAAACCTTATTTTGGCAAGCAAGTTTGGCCCTTGGTTTATTATAAAGGATTTTATCAAAACGAACGCTATTTTAGTGGGTGTGCAGATATGGTAAAAAGAGCTTTCACCTTCGACATGAAGCAAGCTAACGAGCGTTCTTTACAAGCCATAAAGCAAATTGATAACGATCCTCATGCAGTGTCAATCCATATCAGACGAGGTGACTATTTGCAGCCCAAACACTTTAAGTTTTCAGGATGTGTGTGCACCACAAACTATTATCAACGCGCTATTGATTATATGTTGCAGTGCGATGCCAATGCCCATTTCTACGTGTTTTCTGATGGATTGGAATGGGTAAAACAAAATATTAAATTACCTGAAAATGCAGTTTTTGTAGATTGGAATTGTGGCACAGATAGCTGGCAGGATATGATGCTAATGACCCATTGCAAACACAACGTCATATGCAATTCTACGTTTAGTTGGTGGGGAGCATGGCTCAATAACAATCCTAACAAAAAGGTGATATGTCCCGACAAATGGTCTGTTAATGATAAGGCAGATAAATTTGTACCCGATAGCTGGATAATGTTACCAACAACCCCAAAATTATAACATTAATAAGTGACCCCGAAATCTTTTTTACCTATTACACAACATTCTCCAACACTATGGCAAATATCATAACGAAAGCGTGTCATGCACTTATCGACGTGCTGCACACGTTTGCTTATACGCCTAACCCCCGATTGGTTATGACGCTTCTTGTAAAAAACGAAGAGCAGTTACTTGCTTATAACTTGGAGTATCACCACCAAATGGGAGTAGATGCATTTATCATTACTGACAACAATTCTACAGACCATACTCTCGATATAATCCGTCATTATCAAGAAAAAGGATGGGTAAAAGAGGTCATCACAGAGACGGGGCAAGACTACGAGCAGAAACTTTGGGTAGACCGCATGATATGGATTGCAAAGGAGAAATATCATGCTGATTGGGTAATAAACGCTGATGCTGATGAGTTTTGGTATTCGCCCAAGGGAAATTTAAAAGAAGAGTTGAAACATACCCATGCCAATGTATTGGGCTGCTTAATGCGCAGTGTTTATCCAACTCCTAATGAACACTGGACGAAGTGGCGCAATACTGTGAGATATGTTTATACTCCCGAAAAGTACAACCTCTCGTCCTATTCACTATTTGAACATCAAAACAAAAAGGTGCTGCATCGTACGGCTGGCTACCTGCAAATATCTATGGGTAACCATAAGGTGAAGATGCTACCGCAGATTGAAAATCAAAGCGATATTATTGTATATCACTACAACGTGCAGTCGCGACAACAGTTCATGAACAAGATGATAAATGGCGGCAAGCAACTTGAACTGCACAAGGGCAAACACGGCGGAAGGCATTGGCGCTATTTTTACAAACTTTACAAACAAGGTCCCGAAGTACTTGAAAAAGAGTATGACAGAGTTATTGGAACTGATAGCTTTAACAAATTGCAGGTAGATGGATATATACACGAAGATAATCCTATGCCAACTATTTTTGAAGGGATAAAATGTGAGGTTGAAAAGTACATTTTTTGTAGAGGAGTTGTAAATTATAAAAATAATAAATAGATTTGCAGAAATTCTACATAATTTACATATAGATGATACTTAAGATTGAAATAGAGAATTTCTATTCTATTAGAGATTTACTAAGAATAGACTTTAGAGCTGCAAATATCAATACTGCTTTATCACGCAAATTAAAGCATAATGTTATGATGTGGAATGAAGTTCCTATCTTAAAATCTGTAGGGTTGTTTGGTCCAAATGCGTCTGGTAAGTCAAACATACTGAAAGCAATCAACTTTTGTTGTAGATTAATATTGAACTCACATCTTAATAACGAAGGAACAGTATTTGATTTTGAGCCATTTAAGTTTGATGGGTGGCAAAACAATCCAAGCAGATTCTTGATTGATTTTGTATGTAACGATGTAGAATATGAGTATTCCTTTATATTAACAAAGGAAAAGATAATCTCGGAGAGTCTTTATCATTATCCGCTTGGCAGGCGAGCGAAAGTATTTGTCCGCAAAGAAAATGGAGATTATAGTTTTGGTACAGGTATTATCAGTAAACCAACCGATGTTGTACTAAATACAAGTGAAAAGAACTTGTTCCTAAGTCGTGCAAGTTCAATGAATAGAGACTTTGCGCAGACTTTATACAGATACTTTTTGAAACAATTTCTCTTTGGACTTACAAATGTGAATGATGCATTGGTTCTTGAAAGATTTAATACATACAAGAATGTAATTCTTAAAGCTCTTGAAATTTGTGATACTGATATTACTGACATAGAAGCAAGAAAAGAACAAGTTCCTGTACCCATTTCTATACCTGGACAAGATGAACTATCCTTTAAATTGGTTGATGCACTGAAGTTCAAGACATTTCATCACAATGATAAAAATGTAATGTTCGATTTAGACATGGAAGAGTCGAACGGAACAAAGAAGCTTTTTCAAATCTTAATTCGATTATTGGATGTTGTAAAAAACAAAAAGGCTATAATGCTGGATGAGTTTGACATGGGTTTACATACACGTTTGGCCGATTTTATTCTTGACTTAATTCATGCCTCGGATAATAGTCAGTTATTGTTCTCATCACATAACACCAATCTTATTGATATTAAGCGATTGCGTAGAGACCAAATTGTTTTCGTAAACAAATCAGAAGAAGGTGTGACTGAAGTATACGCTTTATACGACTTTAAGGACTTTCGCGAGAATATGGATGCAAGTAAAGGCTACATTCAGGGACGCTTTGATGCTGTACCATATGTAGACTCTACAGTGGATAGTCTCAAACAGTTATTAAACGGATAAAATATGGCAAGCAAAAGGGAAAAGTCACCTAACAAAAGGATGCGGAAAGTTGCATTGATAATATGTGAAGGTGAAACAGAAGCAGGCTATGTCAATATGTTGAAAAGATGGTATAGGTCTCCAATTCGAATAATATCTCATATTGAAGGTACAAAGATTACTCAAACGCTTGTAAGTAAGCGTATGCAAGAACTTAAAATATCGCCAAAGGAGAATATTAGCGCTTTTCTTATGTATGACATGGATGTGCCAGCCATCAATGAAAAATTAAAAAGTTGTAAGGCTGAACTTCTGTTAAGTAATCCATGTTTTGAAATATGGCTACTTTTGCATACAAAAGACCAAAGGGCTGCATTGAGCTCTGGCGCAGTTTTAAAAGAATTAAAGAAAAGCGCAACCATTTGGAATAATTACAACAAAGCCGCATATACGGAAACTCAAAAAACTTTCCTTAGAAATCATATGTCTGATGCTATTGTTAGAGCAAAAAAACTCAAAGATTTTCAAAATCCTTCTACAAGAGTTTACAAGTTTATAGAATTTTTTGAAGAGGCTTAAGATAAATGCTCATAAGGCTAAGATGTGCATATAAACCTTTTATAAATCTCAAAATTTCATCTGCATTGACAATTCATATAGCTTTTAATATAGATCATGCATATGTTCGCTTTTTGTGTGTAACACTTGTATCAATATTACACAATAATGCAAACTCGCATATTGTTGCGCACATTCTATCGCGTGGCCTAACTACAACTGATTGTGAGATAATACAGCAATTGGTCAGTAAATACAATGGCGAAGTATGCTTTTATAGTCCTAACGAAAAATTGCTTGAAGGTTTCCGTATACATGCGTCAAGCGGGCATATATCGTTAGTAACTTATTATCGTTGTATGTTGGCTGACTATTTACCGAGTAGTTTAGAACGCATTATCTATATGGATAGTGACCTATTAGTTATAGGCTCGTTAGCTGATTTTTGGAACACTCCGTTGCTAGATAAGCCTGTTGCTGCTATACTAGATGCAGCAGCTGATGACCATGCACGATATAAGACTCTTTGTCATTCAGAAAATGAAGGATACTTTAATGCTGGGGTATTACTCATAAATCTTGATTGGTGGCGTAAGAATAATGTGAGAAGGTTATGCATTGATTATTATCATAAATATCCTGAACGTATACGTTTTAATGACCAAGATTTGCTTAATAGCATTTTTCATGGAAAAGTTCAGTGGATATCAATGAAGTATAATGCGCAGGAAGGTTTTTATCGCACTCGGTATGCGCATTATGATGAGCACAAAACTGATTTAGAAAGGCCTGTTGTTGTGCACTTTACCAATCGAAAACCATGGGATTGGGATTGCACTCATCCTTTGCAACAATTATTCTATTATTATCAGAAATTTACTCCATGGCGTAACCAAAATATATTACATAACCCAGTGTGGTTTGTTGCACGCCTGTTAAAATTGCTGCCGTATGCAATTCGTTTACGTAGGCCAAGATATAGACATATAGAACTTAAAAACTAATTTAAAATATGTACGACTACCTAATAGTTGGCAGTGGCCTTTTTGGTGCAGTGTTTGCACACGAGGCTGGCAGAGTGGGGAAGAGTTGTTTGGTTATAGACAAACGCCCACACGCTGGTGGAAACATTCATTGCCAACTGATAGATAATATATGGGTGCATGAGTATGGTGCACACATCTTTCATACCTCAAACCAAGAGGTGTGGAAATATGTAAACGACCTGACAGACTTTAATGGATTTATAAACTCACCATTGGCCAATTATGAGGGTAAACTTTATCATCTGCCCTTTAATATGAACACCTTCTACGAACTTTGGGGAGTGAAAACACCTGCTGAGGCGCAGACCAAAATTGCAGAACAGCGTGCTGAGTTTGCACATATTGAGCAACCTGCCAACCTTGAAGAACAAGCCTTGACGTTGTGTGGTCGCGACATTTACGAGCGTTTGATAAAAGGCTATACAGAGAAGCAGTGGGGCTGTTCGGCACGCGAGTTACCAACTTTTATCATTAAGCGTTTGCCTTTCCGCTTTACGTTCGACAATAATTATTTTAACGACCGCTATCAAGGCATACCCGCTGATGGAAGCTATAATGGAATGATTGATGCGCTGCTTAGCAAGGCCGATGTAAGGTTGAATACCGACTTCTTTGAGCATCGTGCTGAGCTTATGAGCATGGCTAAAAGAGTGCTTTATACGGGGTGTATAGATGAGTTTTACAACTTTAAATATGGGCGTCTTGGCTATCGTAGCTTGCGTTTTGAACACAAGTGTATGCCCGTGCCCGACTTTCAAGGCAATGCTGTAATCAACTACACCGAGCGCCACATTCCCTATACACGTGTAATAGAACACAAGCATTTTGCCTACGGCCAGCAGCCTACAACTGTAGTAACATACGAGTATCCCGACAACTTTGCGCCAGGTAAAGAACCCTACTATCCTATCAACGACGAACGCAATGCTACCATATTTACACAATATGCAGAGTTGGCAGAACGAGAGGAAAATGTTATCTTTGGCGGACGTTTGGCGCGTTACACCTATGCCGACATGGACGATACCATCATGGCGGCACTTGAACTTTGTAAAAAGGAATTTAAAGAATGACAATTTTAAATCATCAAACACTCATACTCAATTCTCAGTTTGAGCATTTGCGCAACTTTATGCTCTCATTGCCCAACCGCTTTGCCAATGGCGAAGGCACACTTATTCATGATGGGCGTAACAAATTGCGTTGCATAGAGTTTGAGGGTAACGAGTATGTAGTAAAATCCTTTAAGCGTCCCAACTTCATCAATCGTTGGGTATATGGCGTGTTGCGCCCCTCAAAAGCAAAGCGTGCCTATCGCAATGCATTGCTTTATTTAAAGTTGGGGGTTAGCACACCTATGCCTGTGGGCTACCTTAATATTCGTCGTGGATTATCGTTTGATAAGAGCTATTTTGTTACGCTTAAATCTTCTTGCCCTTGGCGCTACGAGGACTTGTTTACACACACATTTAGCTATGCCGACGATGTATTGGAAGAGGTAGGACGTATCACTGCTATCCTTCATAACCATGGACTTGCACATAAGGATTATGGCCGTGCCAATATTCTTTTTGAACAATTGCCAAACGGAAAAATCCACCTTGACATTGTAGACCTTAACCGCATGGATTTTGGCCCTCTTGACATAAAGAAAGGGTGTAAAAACCTTGAGCGCCTGCCTGCCACAGCCCACATGCACCGCATTATAGCCAATGCTTATGCCAAAGAGCGGCACTTTGATGCCGACGAGTGCTACCACCTAATGCGACAGTATCGCAGCACGCAACCAGGGCAGATAAAGGGTGAGTTCTAAAACAAGCATACATGATATGATTATAGCAGTAGTAGTTACATACAATCGGTTAGAGTTGTTGCAGCGCAACATTGCTTGCTTGCGAGCCAATGCTCCTGTGGATAAAATTTTGGTGGTAGATAATGGCTGCACCGACGGAACATCAGCATGGCTCGATGCTGAGGCCGACAGCCGCCTAAGTGTGGTGCATCAAGACAATGTGGGCGGTTCGGGAGGCTTTTATCGCGGTATATCCGAGGCCGTACGTATGGGGGCTGATTGGGTGTGGTGCATGGACGACGACGTGTTTCCCCGCCCCGAATGTTTGAGTAACCTTTTGCCTTATACGCACGATTTGCAGATAGGCTTGTTGGCTCCACGCCGCCTAATGGAGGGGCAAGTTTATAGCAACGATTTTACAGGCTACGACTTTATTCACCCTTTCGGTTCGCTTTATACAGGCAAATTTCGCAAGCAGAAGCATCCCATAACAGAGCCAACATTTATAGCAGGAACTGCTTTTGAGGGACCTCTTATCCGTGTTGAAGCAATTAAAAAAATAGGGTTGCCAAACAAAGATTTGTTTATCTTTTGCGACGATACAGACTATTGCATCAGACTATGGAGGGCCAACTATAAAATGCTTTATGTGCCCGCTGCACTGATGGATAAGCAAAAGTTCTTTAACAATGACACTTGGGCCGAACGCAACAGAAAGAAAAAGTGGAAACGCTTTTATCAAGTGCGCAATACCACCTATCTCAACCATCATTATGGACAGAATTGGGCAGTGAAACACCTACGTGGTTTGCTTTGCGCTATGGGGTATATAGCTACGGCTATTGTGACAATGCCATTTACGGATGCCTATACACGAGCAGACGTTAGCAAATTGTGGCACGCCTATTGCGATGGGCTAAATGAGAAACTTGGCAAATATTAATGCCTCTTGCTTACAACCGATAACCGCATTATTCCAACATAAACACGCTCTCAAACTATGACTAATCCCACAAAAAAGGTAATTTCTATCGAAGACAATCGTATAGACATTATAAGTGATATAAACTTAACCCAAATACCGAAAAAAAACGATAAACTCAGTGCTCACTGCACCATCCTCTGTACAGAAGGCGAGGCAACGCTCTATTTAAACAATAAGCTACTGAACCTAAAAGAGGGAGACCTCTTGGTTGCTACAATAGGTAGTGTAATGCAAGGTAAAAACATTTCAGACAATTTTAGAGCTTGTGGTTTTTACATGACAAGAGAGTTTTTTGAAGAGTTGAGCAACATCCCATTGGGTTATATCAACGCTGCGATATATATAGCCGAAAACCCTCTAATGCACCTCAACGACCATGCTGTAACTATCTTTAAGCAGTATTACGAACTGATAAAAACTAAGCTTGGCGAAAACAACTCCTTTAAGCATCATCAGTTGGTAACAGACTTTTTGTTTCAAGCTTTTATGTATGAGTTTCATGATATATGCGAAAGTTTTGTTGAAGCAGGCGACTTTAAGTTCTCGTGTGGTGAAAACCTTTATAGGCAGTTCATTGAGCTTGTGCTGCACTCTTATCCCAAACCACGTTCTGTAGAGTGGTATGCCGAAAAGCTTAGCGTCACTCCCAAGTACTTAAGCAGTGTGGCTAAACAATGTAGTGGCAAAACGGCTTCGGCTATTATTAACCATTATGTGCTTGAGGATGTGAAGCGCAGTCTCATGCGTCCTGATAAAACAATTAAGGAGATTGTAAACGAACTTGACTTTCCATCCATCTCATTCTTTGGCAAATATTGCAAAAAGAATTTGGGTATGTCGCCCAAGTTCTATCGCATTAACAAAGGCGAAAATGTGTAAGTAGGGTAATTTTGAATACCTACTTAATTCTAAATAGTAAAACCATGATAGATAAAAAAGCTCAAATTGTTCTCGATGCCATTAAGTCGCGTCGCAGTATACGTAAATACAAAAGCACGCCTGTACCCGACGAACTCATTGACAAAATTGTAGAAGCTGGCACTTATGCAGCTTCTGGCAAGAGTATGCAGCCATGGAAGGTTGTTGTAGTAAAAGACGAAGAAACTAAAAATCGCATTCGTATAGCCAATGCCAAGGTATTGGGTAAGGACGAGAATGCCGATCCCTTTTATGGTGCTCCGGTGTATATCATTGTGCTTGCAGAGCGTGCCAACCCCAACCACTTATACGATGGCACACTCATGTTGGGCAACATGATGCTTGCAGCTCATGCCCTTGGTTTAGGCTCATGCTGGATTAACCGTGCACGTCAAGAGTTTGACCAAGACGAGTGGAAAACGTGGCTTAAGTCAATAGGCATTGAAGGCGAGTACGAGGGTATTGGGCATCTCTCGTTGGGCTATCCTGATGGCGAGCCCCATCCTGCCAAGGAGCGCAAAGAATGCGTTGTTAAAGTATAGAAACAATCTTTATTTATGAACATCATTAAGGGTGGCTCTATAAATTCTGTAGCAATAGATTGAAATTAAACCATAGAAATTATAGAGCCACCCTTATTTTTGACTACTTATTCATGAATGTTTCACTGTGCCGACATGCATGCATCTAATAGTCCTGCACAAGCATCTTCGAGCAATTCTATTACAAGTTCAAAGTCGGCATCACCACCATAATAGGGGTCGGGGATGTAGGTGGCATCGGGGTGTTGTTGTAGGTAGTCGGCCATCATAACTACCTTTTGTGCAGCTTCAGCATTAGGAGCAAGACGCAATAATCGTTGACGATTTTGAGCGTCCATAGCAACAATGAGGTCGAAAGTAAGGAAGTCGTCTGCGGTAATGGGGCGCGAATGGTGTGAGAGTTTATAGCCGTGGTTTTGTGCATGATGGCGCATGCGTGGGTCGGGTAGTTCTCCTTCGTGATAGTCTATCAGTCCTGCAGAGTCTATCGTATATTTATTATCAACCCCAGCGCGTTTTGCCATGGTGCGAAACACCTCTTCTGCGGTACATGAGCGGCAAATATTGCCTAAACAGATAAATAATATTTTCATTGTTTAAAGAGATGAATAAGCCTCTTTCCTATAGCAATTCTTATGTAAGAAGATGTTACAGAAAAGAGGCTTAAGAATTTTTTTATTTACATAGTTTACTTCACAATCTTAAAGCAAACATTGCCAACCTTAACAAGATAAGCACCTTGTGGTTGAGCGGCAATAGATGCCGAAAGTTGTGAGGTTGTAGAGCTTGCTGTGGCACTTGCTACCAACGAGCCACCAAGATCGTAAATGTGCATGGTAGTGCCAGCTGCAATGTCGCCTGTAAGCACAACTTCGCCACTAATAACATTGATGCTGTAGTTATTGTTTGCGGTAGCTGAAATATTGTTTACACCAGTAACTTCCTCCTTAGTGAGCGGACGGAAGCGGACGGTGTTTGTATATTTGCCACCTTGTGGACATAGGTATTGCGAGAGTGTGCCTGTGCCCTGACCGCAACTTGCATTGCCAAGACCCTTTTGTTGATAGTCAAGATGTAGCACAACGTTGCCACCAGGTTTAAGTTCAAAGCAGTGCTTGGTAGAGGCAAGCGTTTTGTCTTCGTAGTGCAGTGCAGAGAACGAAACTTGGCCTTCGGTTTCGATGCGTAGGGCCATGCCTGTTATCGTATCCGTAAGTGTGAGGTCGCGCAAGGCTGTGCGGTTGCCACATGATTGTGGACGAGCCAACTCTGTGAGGAAGTCGGTTACGGTGCTATTGTAGCGGCCAAAGTGGGCAGCATCTAAGCGGTCGTTGTAGTTTTCCCACGGGCCACGTGCATAGTAGTTTACCTTCTCAAACGATGCAGGCAAAGTAATTTTGCTACCAATGCGGCGCAAGTTGTCGTTTGTTTGTGAGTTATAAACTGTCTTAACGTCTACGGTTCCATCGGGATAGATGGTGTATGTGTAAGTGACGTTGCAATAGCTACCAGTTTCGGTAGTAACAAACGTAACGTTGCCCTTGTCGTTGAGTGCAGGAGCAGTGGTAAGTGTACGCGAACTGATGCCATTGCCTGTTGAAAGCGAGTTGCCATTTGACTCATCGTTTTCTACCCAACGGAAGTTGTCGTAGTCAAGTGCTTGGTCTATGCGGCTGATAAGCGGTGTGCCAGCATAGCTCCATTCGCGTAGTCGGCCAGAAGGTTTGTCTACTAAGAAGTGGTTTTTGCTGTTCTCAATTAGGTAGTTGCCATATTGGTTTACCTGTACTGTAAGTTCGTCGCTACCGCTGTTCGTGATTTTGTCAAGATTGCGTGAGCGGCTCTTTACCGTAAACTGTTGCGAAGCCACGGGGTAACCTGCAGCAGCCCATGCAGTAGAATCTTTCAGTACGAGAGAGATATTCATGAAATATTCAGCATCCGATTCAAGGGTTGATTGAATGGGAAGGGTAATGTTGGCAGATGTTTTACCAGCCTCGGTGCTGGGCACGTCGATAGTGTCGGTTTCCACCTCAACACCATCCTTCAAGAGAGTGTATGCAAGGCGGTATTTATCGGCAAGGTTGGTAAAATTGAACTTATTTACAACCTTAACCACCTTATTGTTAAAGTTGAAGTTGCTAAAGGTTGCTTGTTGGTAAACGGCTTTAACCTCTGCCAATTTGGGCGACCATGCGCGGTGTGCAGGTATCAGTCCGTTGTTTACAAAGTTGCCTTGATGATTGCTGTTTGAGAAGTCGTAGCCAGAGTAGTACTTGTGGTATCCGTTGGCCATGAGAGTACCTTTCTTAATATCGTCTGCCTTGTAGATGCTTTGGTCTACCCAGTCCCAAATACATCCGCCTATACCTGCCGACGAGGTGCTAATGGCATCCCAATAGTTCTTGAAGTTGCCTGTGGCATTGCCCATAGAGTGAGCAAATTCGCACATAAAGAAAGGTTGAGAAACGCTACTTGCAAGACTCTTGGCACGATCGTAGTTGGGATACATTACGCTATAAAGGTCGGTGTATGGTGCACCGCCGCGAGTGGCACCTTCGTAGTGAACAATGCGTTTGGGGTCGAGTTCTTTACACAAGTCGTAGGTTGCTTGCAGGTTCGTGCCTACACCGCTCTCATTACCAAGGCTCCAAAATATTACCGAAGGGTGGTTGCGGTCGCGTAGCACCATGCGTTCAGTGCGGTCGATAAATTGTGCTTTCCATGAGCTTGCACTCGAAATCACGTTGCCTCCTTGTTCCCAGTTGAAGTGACATTCAATGTCGGCCTCGTCCATGCAGTAAAGTCCGTAATAGTCGAACATGGCATACATTTTAGCTTGACGTGGGTAGTGGCTTGTACGCACAAGGTTGATGTTGGCTTGCTTCATCATTACCACATCGCGTAGCATGGTGGCTACGTCAATAGCACGACCATGCACAGGGTGCGTGTCTTGTGTGTTTACACCGCGGAAGAGTACACGTTGGCCGTTTACGTAGACGCGGCGATTATTTATTTCAACTACACGGAAGCCATATTTGGTTGAGAATACCATCTCCTCAGCACCATTGTCAGCGAGTTGTGCTATTTCTACGGTGTAGAGGTTAGGACTTTCGGTGCTCCATGTTTCAATGTTATCAATGCTGGGTAGTGCTACATCGTGTTGCAATGAAGTTTCGTCGGCAGCAAACGTAAAGTCTTCTGTTTGTTCTGCCACTTGTTCGCCCTCAGGACTGATTAAGCGCACCCTAATCTTCTTGGTTACAGCCAAGCCGCTGGGGTTTTGTACGTTGAGTGCCACATTTACATTGGCCGATTGGTAGGGAGCAGCCATGTCGTCGGTAATAACATGGTCTTGAATGTAAGTTTTTGGTGTGGCATATAGATATACATCGCGGTGAATGCCACTCATGTGCCACATGTCTTGTCCCTCAAGATATGAACCATCGCTAAAGCGGATTACTTGTACCGAAATATTGTTCTCGCCCTCGCGAACAACCTCAGAGAGGTCAAATTCAGAGTCGTTGTTAGACTCCTCGGTGTAGCCCACATATTGGCCGTTTACCCACACATAGGCAGCACTATAAATGCCGTCAAAGTGGAGCACGATGCGCTTATTGCTCTTCCATCCTGTTGGCAAAGTAAAGTTACGGCGATATGATGCCACTGCATTCAAACAGCCATAAGCCATATTGATGTTAGGATAGTTGTCGGTAAAGGGATAGCCCACGTTGATGTAATAGGGGTCACCATAACCTTTCATCTCAAGGCATGAGGGCACAGTGATAGTGTCCCAAGCAGAGGCATCAACATTGTCGGCATAGAAGTCTTCTTTAGGTGCTTTGTTTGTCTCGGTGGTCCACTTTAGGTTCCACACACCATTTAGACTCATCCATTCAGCTCCCTTGGGGTCTACCCACGGCTTGTTGTAGCGTGCAGCATCGGCATGCATTTTTTCGGTAGAAGCATAAGGCATAAAGGTGGCATGGGCTGGCAAGCGATTCACACCAAAGGTTGTTTCGTCCTCCCATTCCTTACCTTTAACCACCTCTTGAGGAGTGGTTTCTTCAAACTCAAACTTTGTAGCGTCGCTGTCGGCCATAAGGTTCGACACAACCAAATATGCGCCCCACGACGTAATCATGCGGCTGGGGTCTTTAGTCCATTTTATCTGATAAACGTCCTTTTCGCCATCTACTGCTTCGATGGTAAAAATTTGGTTTTCGCTCATTTGCGTAGTCCATTGCAAAAGCCAGAAGTTTTTGTTAGGATTGGCATCTATGCCCATTGTGGGATAGCCAGCACTGATGATAATAAATTCATTGTCCTTGCCAGTAGACTTTAGCGTCCACTTTTGCCCCATTGAGCTTTCGTCTTTAGCCTCAAGGAAAATAGAGGCATTCTTTTGGCTTGACCCTCCGTTAGAGAGTACGTTGCCCGTTTCTACACTTTTAATGTAGTAGTACTTGTCTTCGCTCAGCTGCGCCCACAATGCAGAACCAGCATACGAGCAGAATGCGAACAAAATAAGTAGCTTGCGTAGCCATGCCATTTTGTTCGACCATGTTGTTTGCTTCATGAAAAGTCGTTTATTGATATATTGTTAGATGATTTTATTTCTTCTTCAAATTGTTAAGTAGGTGTTCAAAATT
>DJEH01000029.1:18152-25082 GCA_002431845.1 Prevotellaceae bacterium UBA5903
ATCAATTAATGTAGGACATGATTATATAAATTAATTTTGAATACCTACTTACGAGTAGAATATGCTTGCAAAATTACTGCATTTATTTAGAATGCCCAAAGGTTTGATTTTGTAAATAAATGAATAAACCAGAATGTAGTAATTTTTAACGATTAAAGGTTTGCAAAATTGTGGTCTGTAAATGTAGAACCACCCAATAAATAATTATGAACACTTGCTTATCTTATTATGAATATCCTGCTTATCTCTGTTTTGATCAAAGGTGCAGAATAAGACTAAGGCCATTTTATTGCAGATTTTTTTAGATGCAAAACTAAACCCATATATGCAAAAAAAAATGCAGAAACATATGAGTAAGCTATTAAAAGTTAGTAACTTTGCAGCGCAAGTAGTATGCATAGTACGCATCTTGCCAACAATTCAATGAAAAAAATTATATATTGCTTATTAATATGTCTGCTCTCGTTGCCATTCGTTGCTAATGCGCAATTATTAAATGGAAACGTAAGCATGAAGGAACCGAGTAGTGGCAAACAAATGGCTGCAGAACAAACTCGTGCAGAGGCTTCGACAGACTCTGTCGTGGTGAGTTTGCTCACCTGTACGCCAGGCTCGCTCGTTTACGAACTTTATGGTCATACCGCTATCCGTGTAAAGGAGGTGGGACGAAGACAAAGCGATTGGGTGTTCAATTATGGCACCTTTAGCTTTGAACAACCACACTTTATGTGGCGATTTATGTTGGGGCAAACAGATTACGAATTGGGCGTTGTACCATATACCATCTTTTATGATGCTTATGTGCGCGAGGGACGTGGTATTGACGAACAAGTGCTAAACCTTACGTCCTCCGAAGCACAAAGATTGGTAGATGCTTTGAGCAATAACCTTTTGCCACAGAATGCTACGTATCGTTACAACTTCTTTTATGATAACTGTACCACCCGGGCGCTTGCGGTAATAGAGAAAGCTGTTGAAGGAAGGGTTGTATGGCCTCAAGCAGACAGTAGCAGAAGTTTGCGAGACATCGTAGAGGAATTTTCAGCTACCAGTCCGTGGAACGAGTTCGGACAGAATATTTTGCTTGGCGCCGAAGCAGACAAAGGTGTCGATATACACAAGCAGATGTTTGCTCCTATTTATGCAGAACGCTATATAGAAAAGGCCGTGGTGAAGGAAGCCGATGGTTCAGAACGTCATCTTGTTGCTCCCACTCGCACGCTGCTCCCTGCGCAACCTATGCCCAATGAACACTTTCCGATAAGTCCAATGACTGCGTTTGGCACACTTCTTGTTATAACTATCATCATTAGTATGATAGAGTATTTTAAGCACAAGTTGTGTTGGCAATTTGATGTGTTGCTCTATCTTGCACAAGGTCTTACAGGGTGTATCATAGCATTCTTGTTCTTCTTTTCTGAGCATCCAGCAGTAGGTAGCAATTGGCTTGTGCTGATGTTTAATCCACTACCATTGATATTCTTTGCTTGGTACATGAAGTGTGCTACAAATGGATGTCGCTGTTGGAGCATATGGGTTGAAGCATGTATGCTTGCGACAACACTTATAGTAGGTTGGGTAGGCTTACAGTCATATCCCATTGAGGTATACTTTATTATTGCCACCTTAGCAATAAGGTTAGTAGCGCAATATGTTAATACACCTCGCTGCAATTTGGATAAAAAATAATTTGATTATCAAAATAAAAAAACTCTCTTGATGACCAATCATTCACCTAACATCGTGCGCTTGCCGCTACTTATGTCGTTGCTCACAGCAATGACCGTGTTGTCGGCTCCAGAGGCTCAAGCTGCTGGAACAGGTGTACCACGAGTGGTGGTCAGTATATTGGTAGACCAATTGCGCACAGACTACCTTAATGCCTTCATGCCTCTTTATGGACAGGAAGGCTTTGCGCGTTTGTTAAGAGAGGGACGAGTTTACCAACAAGCGGAATACCCGCAATATCGCCCAGATAGAGCCTCGTCGGCAGCAACTTTGGCTACAGGCACCACGCCTTATAATCATGGCGTGGTAGGCATGAAATGGCTTGACCGCGAAACCCTTCGCCCCGTTTATTGCGTTGAAAACAAGCAATATCCAGGATTGCAAACCACCGATGCTTCTGCGCCTACTTACTTGGGAGTGTCAACCATTGGCGACGAACTAAAGGTGGCAAGCGAGGGCAAAGCCTTGGTTTATGCAATAGCTCCCTATCGCGATGCAGCCGTGTTGAGTGCCGGACATGCAGCCGATGGCGCAATATGGATTGACGATCGCACGGGCCAATGGTGCTCGTCTACCTATTACGGAAAAGACCTGCCTACTTGGGCAACCGTGCTGAATAGTAAGAGTCTTAACGACCGACTTAAAACGCTTGTATGGAAGCCCTCAAGCGACCTTGTAGGCAATTTTTCATACTTCCTATCAGGGGGAATGAAAAAGCCTTTTGCGCATAAGTTTGCAGGCGATAGAAGGTTTGAAACTTTCAAAACCAGCGGACTTATTAATGAGGAAGTAGTGAAAGCAGCCAATCAGTGCATCAATGGTACAATGATTGGCAACGATGCAGTGCCCGATTACTTGGCACTTACGCTCTATGCAGGCAATATCGACCACCACACGGTGAGCGAAAGCCCTATGGAGTTGCAAGACACCTATGTGCGTCTTGACCGCGCTTTGGCAGAGCTCATCAAGTCGGTAGAACATAAAGTGGGCAAAGACAATGCCTTATTTGTACTCACTTCAACAGGTTATGCCGACGAAGAAACAGCCGACCTCTCAAAATACCGCATCCCTACAGGTGTGTTTGATGTGGACCGTGCCAGTGCATTGCTCAATATGTACTTTGTAGCTGTGTATGGACAGGGACAATATGTTGAAGCAAGTTTTGGCACTCAACTCTATTTCAACCATAAACTCATAGAGCAAAAGCAAATCAATCTGGCAGAGATGCTTGAGCGTGCACAAGATTTTTTACTCCAACTATCGGGAGTGAAGGATGTTTATACTTCTTCGCGTTTGTTACAAGGAGCATGGACGCCAGGCATAAGCCGCATGCGTGGAGGATATAACCCACGCTACTCGGGCGATGTACTTATTGAGGTGGCACCAGGTTGGCATTACGTAAATGCTTCTACACACGAAAATCAACTTGTAAGAGAATCGTACATACCATTTCCTGTCATGTTTCTTGGCGAGGGTTTCAAAGCCGAAACCATTGAAACTCCCGTAAGCATTGACTACATAGCCCCCACCTTGGCAAAGGCTATGCGCATCAGAGCACCCAATGCTTGCAGTGTGGCTCCGCTACACTAAAATCGTGCGAAAACAAGCCGTATGGCGCTATTTTTATTTACTCTGATGCTTTTATCCAATGGGCATTAACAACGTGTATGATTTTGCCCTAATAAACATATCCCTATGTAGTAGGGTAGGCATCATTTACTAAAAAACAACTCCTTTTATGGATATCAATAAATTTCTCAGCAAACTGTTTGGCAACAAATCAACCCGCGACATGAAACTTATTCAACCTTGGGTTGAAAAAATTAAAGCCGCTTATCCTACCATTCAGGCACTCGATAACGATGCCTTGCGTGCTAAAACTAAAGACATTCAGCACACCATTCAGCACTCGGCTGACGATATTAAAGAAAAAATCAATCAGCTAAAGGCTAAGATTGAAGAAACTGCTATCGAAGATCGTGAGGTTATCTTTAATCAAATTGATAAACTTGAAACTCAAGTACTCGACCGCATGGAGGTGGCCCTTAACGATGCATTGCCCGAGGTGTTTGCTATTGTTAAAGATACAGCTCGCCGCTTTGCCGAGAATGATACGATAGAGGTAACTGCCAATGACTTCGACCGCGAATTGGCTGCTACTCACGACTTTGTAACCATTGAAGGCGACAAGGCTATCTATCAAAACCATTGGGTTGCAGGTGGCAACGACACCAAATGGAACATGGTGCACTATGATGTGCAACTCTTTGGTGGTGTGGTATTGCACCAAGGCAAAATTGCTGAAATGGCTACGGGTGAAGGTAAAACCCTTGTTGGTACGTTGCCCGTATTCCTTAATGCACTTACTGGTAATGGCGTACATGTTGTAACCGTAAACGACTATTTGGCTAAGCGTGACTCTGAGTGGATGGGACCGCTCTATATGTTCCATGGTTTGTCGGTTGATTGCATTGATAAGCACCAACCTAACTCTGAGAGCCGTCGTCGTGCTTATCAAGCCGATATCACTTTTGGTACCAACAATGAATTTGGTTTCGACTACTTGCGCGACAATATGGCTATGAGTCCAAAGGATCTTGTACAGCGTCGTCACAACTATGCTATTGTCGATGAGGTAGACTCGGTGCTTATTGACGATGCACGTACCCCATTGATTATATCAGGTCCTGTGCCTAAGGGCGATGACCAACTCTACGACCAATATCAACCACTCGTTGAACGTTTGGTAGAGGTACAACGTAAGTTAGCTACTAAACTCCTTGCTGAGGCTAAGCAACTTATTGGCACTGGCGATAAAGCCAAGGAAGAAGAAGGTTTCCTTGCCCTATTCCGTAGTCACAAGGCGTTGCCTAAGAATAATCCGCTCATCAAATTCCTCTCAGAAACAGGTATCAAAGCTGGTATGCTTAAGACGGAGGAAGTATATATGGAGAACAACAACCGCCGTATGCCCGAGGCTGTTGAACCTCTATTCTTTGTGGTAGATGAGAAACTACACAGCGTAGACCTCACAGACAAGGGTAATAAATGGCTTGCCGACCAAGTGCACGATGATCAATTATTTGTGCTCCCCGACATCACAAGCGAACTCTCTGCGCTTGAGGCAGACACTACGCTTACTGACGAAGAACGTTTGACAAAGAAAGACGAACTACTTCAAGACTATGCCGTAAAGAGCGATCGTGTACACACCATCCTCCAGCTGCTTAAGGCTTACACCATGTTCCGCATCAACGAAGAATATGTTGTGATGGACGGACAGGTAAAGATTGTAGACGAACAAACGGGCCGTATTATGGAAGGACGCCGTTGGAGCGATGGTCTGCACCAAGCAGTTGAGGCTAAGGAACACGTAAAGGTTGAGGCTGCCACACAAACATTTGCTACCATTACGCTGCAAAACTACTTCCGTATGTACCACAAATTGGCTGGTATGACTGGTACTGCAAGTACTGAGGCTGGTGAGTTCTGGAATATTTATAAACTTGATGTTGTAGAAATCCCCACTAATCGTCCTATTGCACGTATCGATATGAACGACCGTGTGTATAAGACGAAGCGCGAAAAGTATAAGGCTGTTATCGAGGAGATTGAGAAGATGCGTCTTGCTGGACGTCCAGTTCTTGTGGGTACAACCAACGTAGATGTGAGTGAACTTTTGAGCCGTATGCTCCAACTCCGTGGCATTCCACACCAAGTACTCAACGCTAAATTACACCAAAAGGAGGCTGATATTGTGGCCAAAGCTGGTCAGAGCAACATGGGCAGAGTGGTTGTAACCGATGAGAACGGCAATAAGGTTGAAGAAGAGCGCATGCTTGGTGCTGTAACTATTGCTACCAATATGGCAGGTCGTGGTACGGATATTAAACTTACCGACGAGGTGAAAGCTGCAGGCGGTTTGGCTATTATAGGTACAGAGCGCCACGAGAGCCGTCGTGTAGACCGTCAGCTTCGTGGTCGTGCAGGTCGTCAAGGTGATCCAGGTTCTTCTGTATTCTTCGTATCGCTTGAGGATAACTTGATGCGTTTGTTTGCTTCAGAGCGCATTGCTCGTGTGATGGACAAACTTGGCTTTAAGGATGGCGAGATGATTGAAGCTAAGATGATTAACAATAGCATCGAACGTGCACAACGTAAGGTTGAGGAGAATAACTTTGGTATACGTAAACGTTTGCTCGAATACGATGATGTGATGAACAAGCAACGTACTGTTATCTACGAAAAGCGTCGTCATGCACTTATGGGTGAGCGTGTGGGTATGGACATTGCTAACATGATATGGGACCGCATTATCAGCATCATTGATAAGAACGATTACGAAGGTTGTAAAGAAGGTTTCATCGAAATCTTTGCGATGCAAGTGCCTTTCACCGAAGAAGAATTTGACAGCATGAAGCGCGACGACCTTTACGAAAAGGCATTTGAAGCTGCTATGCAGTCGTTTAAGCGTAAAACCGATCGTATGGCTGAGGTGGCGATGCCTGTTATCAAACAGGTGTACGAAAACCAAGGCGAAATGTATGAGAACATCCTTGTTCCCATTACCGATGGTAAACTTGTCTACAACATACGCACCAACCTCAAGAAGGCTTATGAAACAGAGTCGAAGGAGGTGGTTAAAGACTTTGAAAAGGCTATCATCCTTCACAACATCGATGATGCTTGGAAAGAGAACCTTCGTGAACTCGACGACTTGAAGAAATCTGTTCAAAATGCATCTTACGAGCAAAAAGACCCCTTGCTCGTGTTTAAACTCGAGAGTGTGCAACTCTTTGATAAGATGGTAAACCGCATTAACAACGAAACGGTTGCCACCTTGATGCGTGGACAAATTCCGGTGCAAGCTCCTCAAGAGGTAAAGGAAGCTGCTGCTGAAGAAAGCGCTCCTCAACAAAACTTGCAGACTTCTCACCAATCGCTCGACGAGGATGGAAATCCAGAGAAGTAATTTGTAAATAATATAAAGCGTGCCATTGCAACTATAGGTAGATGTTTTGAATTTATAAAATAACTTTTAATTCAGAACACAATAATGTCAATCATTAAGGTGAAAGCCTACTTAGTCGTCCCTTAAAATCAGCAATATTATTTGATAATCAATATATTAGTGGTAATATAGCTTGTTAAAATCTGCAAGTTTTCGTATCTTTACATACAGAAACCTTGCAGATTTTTATG
>DJEH01000119.1 GCA_002431845.1 Prevotellaceae bacterium UBA5903
ATATCAATTAATGTAGGACATGATTGTATAAATTAATTTTGAATACCTACTTGTTAGATTAGGATATAGGGGTACAAAACTCACTTTGACCCAAGCAAAGGTAATGCAAGGTGAGAGAAGTACAAAACGAAAAGCAGAAATAATGTGTATCAAACAAAAAATGTTGTACTTTTGCAATCAATTACAACAAAAAGACATATCATTTATCAATGAAAAAGTTTCTTTCACTGACATTATTACTACTCGTTGCCCTATTTACGGCAGCGCAAGCACAGGTTAATTTCACTGTGAGCTATAAGCGAGTAAACGCCAATACTATAGACATAGTGTTTAATGGTACGGCGCAAAGCGGGTGGCATATCTACTCTACCAACATTGCCGAGGGTGGGCCTACACGCGCCTCCTTTGGTGTGGATAAACTTAAAGGTGCCAAGCTTAAAGGGGGCTTGAAAGCTGGTTCTGGAGCCAAAACCATGCAAGACCCCGTTTTTGATATGCCGGTGTCATTTTTTGAAGGTCATGCCACCTTTACCCAGCGCATAGAGTTGCTCGACAAGGACTATAGCGTTGAAGGCTACCTGCAATATGGTGCTTGCAACGACCAAAACTGCTTGCCGCCTACAAGCGTTAATGCTAAAGTTAGCGGAGCCGATGGCCCCGAACCTACGCCGGCTATGAAGGCTGAGGCTGCTGCCATGCAAACCGATAATACGCCCGTGGTTCTGCCCACCGACACTGCTGCCGTTACTACATCTGCAACCACCGATAGCACCACCGAAATGCAAGCGGTGCAACCATTAGATGCAGCAAGCGTTAAGGCGCTATGGGCCCCCGTAATCAAAGAGCTTAAAAGCTTTGGCACAGATGCCAATGACGTTACGGGAAAAGCTTGGTATTACATCTTCTTCTTAGGGTTCTTGGGCGGACTTGTAGCACTTTTTACTCCTTGTGTTTGGCCCATTATCCCCATGACAGTTAGCTTTTTCTTAAAGCGCTCGGGCGACCGCAAAAAGGGTATACGCGACGCCATTACCTACGGCATAAGCATTGTGGTGATATACGTGGCATTGGGGCTTATCATTACCACCATATTTGGTGCTAACGCACTTAACGACCTTTCTACCAACGCCATCTTCAATATCCTCTTCTTTTTGATGCTTGTGATATTTGCAGCAAGTTTCTTTGGAGGCTTCGAAATAACGCTGCCCTCAAAGTGGGGCGATGCCGTAGATAGCAAAGCCGAAAAGACTACAGGCTTGCTCAGCATCTTTTTAATGGCATTTACCCTCTCGTTGGTTAGCTTCTCATGCACGGGGCCTATCATTGGTTTCTTGCTTGTTGAGGTGAGTACATCTGGCGGTTCTGCTCTTGCTCCCACCATTGGCATGTTGGGCTTTGCTATAGCTTTAGCTTTGCCATTTACGCTTTTTGCTCTCTTCCCTACATGGCTTAAAAGCGCGCCTAAAAGCGGTGGCTGGCTTAACAACGTAAAGGTGGTGTTGGGCTTTCTGGAGTTGGCTTTTGCTCTTAAATTTTTCTCCGTGGCCGACCTTGCATACGGCTGGCATTTGCTCGATAGAGAAACTTTCCTCGCCTTATGGATTGTAATCTTTGCCCTTTTAGGCATCTATCTATTGGGAGCAATAAAGTTTCCTCACGACGACGAAGACGAGCACCATACTTCTGTTCCACGCTTCTTCTTGGCACTCATATCGCTTGCCTTTGCCGTTTATATGGTGCCCGGATTGTGGGGTGCACCTGTTAAAGCAGTAAGCGCCTTCGCCCCACCCATGTCAACCCAGGACTTCAATCTTGACCCCGTTAAGGTCGAAGCAAAGTTTACCGACTACGAAGCGGGCATGGCGTATGCCAAGCAAATGGGCAAGCCCGTGATGCTCGACTTTACGGGACATGGTTGCGTAAACTGTCGCAAAATGGAACTTGCCGTATGGCACGATGCCAAGGTGCGCGACTTGATTAACAAGGACTATGTGCTTATTTCGCTCTACGTAGACGAAAAAACACCGCTCGCACAACCACAAGAGGTGGAAGAGAATGGGCAAACCACCACACTACGCACCATTGGCGACAAATGGAGTTACTTGCAACGCTCAAAATTTGGTGCCAATGCACAACCATTCTATGTGCTTCTTGATGATGAGGGCAAGCCTCTTAACGGCTCATACTCATACGATGAAAGCATTGATAAATTTGTAAAGTTCTTGCAAACAGGCCTAAACAATTTTAAAAAATAAGCAGGGTTTGAATAGCAACCATTCAACATTTGCAGATGATGCAACAAATGCACTCTACTTGGCATTTTGTTGCATCATCTGCTTTATTTTATTCCTAACAATAGCTGTTTTAACAAACTTTCTATGGCAAATAAGCACAAAACATAAAAATATCTTTTATTCGCTTTGCACAAAATTCACTTTGCAGTAACTTTGCACCATAAACAATTAGGTATTAGTAATTTATTAACATGCAAGACATTCGTAACATTGCAATCATTGCCCACGTAGACCATGGTAAGACTACACTTGTGGACAAAATGCTGCTTGCCGGCCACCTCTTTCGTAAAAACCAAAATGCTGGCGAACTTATTCTCGACAACAACGATCTTGAGCGCGAACGCGGTATAACCATCCTCTCTAAAAACGTCTCTATCCGATACAAAGACACTAAAATCAATATTATCGACACTCCGGGTCACTCTGACTTTGGTGGCGAGGTTGAGCGTGTGCTCAATATGGCAGATGGTTGCATTCTGCTCGTTGATGCTTTTGAGGGACCAATGCCTCAAACACGTTTTGTCTTGCAAAAGGCACTCCAAATAGGTTTGAAACCTATTGTTGTAGTAAACAAGGTGGACAAGCCTAACTGCCGCCCCGAAGAGGTGTACGAAATGGTTTTTGACCTTATGTGCGACCTCAATGCTACTGAAGACCAATTGGATTTCCCCGTTGTATATGGCTCAGCTAAAAATGGTTGGATGAGCGAAGATTACAACCAACCAACCGATAACATCAACTACTTGCTCGACAAAATTATTGAGGTTATCCCTGCTCCTAAACAACTTGAAGGTACGCCTCAGATGCTTATCACCTCGCTCGACTACTCTAACTATACAGGCCGTATTGCTGTGGGACGTGTTCATCGTGGCACTATCAAGGAGGGCATGAAGTGTACCATTGCTCACCGCGATGGCTCGCTCGAAAAGACTCAAATAAAGGAGGTGCATACCTTTGAGGGTATGGGACGCCAAAAGACTGATGCTGTTAGCTCTGGCGACATTTGCGCTGTTGTAGGCCTTGAGAACTTTGAGATTGGCGATACTATTTGCGACTTCGAAAACCCCGAGCCACTACCTACTATTGCCATTGATGAGCCTACAATGTCAATGCTCTTCTGCATCAACGATTCGCCTTTCTTTGGTCGTGAGGGCAAGTTCTGCACCTCTCGCCACATCAACGATCGTCTTGAAAAGGAACTTGAAAAAGACCTTGCGCTCCGCGTAAAGCGCAACGACACTGGCGATTCTTGGATTGTTAGCGGACGTGGTGTGCTCCACCTCTCTATCCTTATTGAAACCATGCGTCGCGAGGGTTACGAACTTCAGGTAGGTCAGCCACAGGTTATCTACAAAGAGATTGACGGACAAAAGTGCGAGCCTATTGAAGAATTAACTATCAACGTTCCTGAGGAATTTGCCTCAAAGATGATTGATATGGTAACGCGTCGTAAGGGCGAAATGACCTCTATGCAAAACATGGGCGAGCGCGTAGACATTGAGTTCGACATCCCCTCGCGTGGTATCATCGGTTTGCGTACAAACGTGCTTACAGCTTCGCAAGGTGAGGCTATCATGGCACACCGCTTTAAGGAGTATCAACCATTTAAGGGCGAGATACAACGTCGCTCTAATGGCTCTATGATTTCGCTCGAAACGGGTACTGCCTTTGCTTATGCCATCGACCACTTACAAGATCGTGGCCGCTTCTTTATCAATCCACAAGATGAGGTATATGCGGGTCAGGTTGTAGGTGAACACGTTCATGAAAACGACCTTGTTGTGAATGTAACAAAAGCTAAGCAACTCACCAATATGCGTGCTTCGGGTGCTGATGAGAAGGCACGTATCATTCCTCCCATCATCTTCTCGCTTGAGGAGGCACTTGAGTATATCAAGGAAGACGAGTACGTAGAGGTAACTCCTAAGTCAATGCGTATGCGCAAGGTTATCCTCGACCACTTGGCTCGTAAACGTGCCGGACGCGATTAATAAATTATTCACGCCACGAGGCGTTTTAGGATAAACATAAAAGTAATCTCCCAGCCAAACCATGCTATATGGTTTGGTTGGGAGATTGCTTTTTGTTGTATATGTTCCTTGCTTTTAAGCAGCAATAGGCGGTTACCTACCTTTGAGTATTCGCTGAATGTCGTCAAGTTTCTTTAGTGCTTCAACGGGTGTAAGGTTGTTTACATCCAAATGTAGCAGTTCGTCGCGTATTTGGCTCAAAACAGGGTCGTCGAGTTGGAATAGGCTCAACTGCATGCCCTCAGTTTGCTTGGTGTTGCTCTCGGCTGTAGGCACGTTCATACCTGCTTGTGCACCTGCTTTTTCGAGGTCGGCAAGTATTTGTTCTGCGCGTTTCACGATGGTTTGCGGCATACCCGCCAGGCGTGCCACGTGAATACCAAACGAGTGTTCCGACCCACCAGGCTGCAATTTGCGCAAAAATACCACTCGTCCGTTCACCTCCTTAACCGAAACATTCCAATTTTTGATGCGCGGAAATAGCTTTTCCATTTCGTTGAGCTCGTGGTAGTGAGTGGCAAAGAGTGTGCGTGCATGTGCCTTAGGATTTTCGTGGATATACTCTACTATTGCCCATGCTATAGAGATGCCGTCGTAGGTAGAAGTGCCGCGTCCAAGCTCGTCGAAAAGTACAAGCGAGCGTTCCGAAAGGTTGTTCATAATATTGGCAGCTTCGTTCATTTCGACCATAAAAGTGCTTTCGCCAACAGAGATGTTATCGCTTGCACCCACACGCGTAAAAATTTTGTCTACCACTCCTATTTGTGCCGATGAAGCTGGTACAAACGACCCTATTTGTGCCAAGAGCGTGATGAGGGCAGTTTGTCGCAACAATGCGCTCTTACCCGCCATGTTAGGACCAGTTACAATGATGATTTGCTGCTTCTTGGTGTCAAGTTCTACGCTATTGGCCACATACTCCTCGCCTGGAGGCATAAGTGTTTCGATTACGGGGTGTCTGCCATCGTGAATATCAAGCGTCAGACTCTCGTCTACCACAGGGCGCACATAGTGGTTGTCGGTTGCCACACGCGCAAGGCTTTGCAAGCAGTCAAGATGGCTAAGGGCAGAGGCATCGGCTTGTAGCGGAGCTATGTATTGTGCCACATTGCTCACGAGTTCGGCATATAGTTGCGCTTCGAGCTCAAGAATGCGGTCTTCGGCACCCAATATTTTGTCCTCGTATTCCTTAAGTTCTTGCGTAATGTAGCGTTCGGCTTGTGCCAAGGTTTGTTTTCTTATCCACGTTTCGGGCACTTTGTCTTTATACGTGTTGCGCACCTCAATGTAGTAGCCAAACACGTTGTTAAAGCCTATTTTAAGGCTTGGTATGCCCGTAGTTTCGCTTTCGCGTTGCTGAATTTGCAGCAAAAAGTCCTTGCTCGATGTCGATATTTGGCGCAGTTCGTCAAGTTCTTTGTTCACGCCATTGGCTATCACTCCGCCCTTGTTTACCAATATGGGTGGTTCGGGGCATAAGGTTTGTTTAATTGTGTCGCGCAAGGGGGTGAGTGCATCAAGTTTCAGCCCCACTTGCTTAATGGCCTCGCAGTCGGCATGTACGCAAGCATACTTTAGCAATGCCGTACTTTCGAGTGCAGCGCGCAGTTGTTGCAGTTCGCGAGGATTAACACGCCCCACAGCCACACGGCTCACAATGCGTTCCATATCGCCTATTTTAGGCAGTTCCATCTCGCAGAGTTCTCTAAAGTCGGGGTGCTTAAAGAAGTGTTCCACTCCGTCTTGACGATACACAATGTCCTTTACCGAACGTAGAGGGAATATGAGCCAACGGTGCAGCATACGTGCTCCCATGGGCGTAAGTGTATGGTCTATCACTTGTAGCAACGAGGTGCCTCCTTCGGCCATTGGCTGAACAAGTTCGAGGTTGCGCGTGGTAAAGCGGTCGAGCCTAACAAAGCGGTCTTCTTCAATGCGACGCAACGAACTAATATGGGCAGTTTGCGTGTGTTGCGTCATTTCGAGGTAACACATAATGGCTCCTGCAGCCACCACTCCATCCTTTAGGTGGTCTACGCCAAAGCCCTTTAGGTTGCGCACTTGAAAGTGCTTGGTGAGTCGCTCATGGGCTGTGGCAGAGGTAAATGCCCAGTCGTCAAGTTCGAAGATAAAATTCTTTGAGCCGTATAGTCCCTCAAACCGACCTTTCAGCCCGTGTTGCACCAAAACTTCTTTGGGCTGAAAGCCAGCCAATAGTTTGTCAATATATGCCGTGCTGCCCTCTGCCACCAAAAACTCGCCCGTAGATATATCTAAAAAAGATATGCCCACTGCGCTTGCACCAAAATGCACGGCACAAAGAAAGTTGTTTTCGCGTGCGGTAAGCACATTGTCGGTCATGGCCACACCCGGAGTTACAAGTTCGGTAATGCCACGCTTCACCAGTTTCTTAGCCAGTTTGGGGTCTTCAAGCTGGTCGCAAATGGCCACTCTGTAGCCAGCACGTATAAGGCGTGGCAGGTAGGTGTCGAGTGCATGGTGTGGAAATCCCGCCATTTCGGTAGCACTCTGCCCTTTGTTGTTACGGCGCGTGAGCGTTATGCCCAACACCTGCGATGCGGTAATAGCATCTTTGGCATAGGTTTCGTAAAAGTCGCCGCAACGAAACAGCAATATGGCATCGGGGTTTTTAGCCTTTAAGCTATAAAACTGTTTCATCATGGGGGTAAGGTTGTCAGTAGTAGCCATTTTCAGTATTTATTTTCAGATATTCTACACAACTATGGTGCATGCACACGGGGGGATGCATGCACTTTTTTCAACATTTAAGGGTCGAGTGTGCGCAACCATTGTGTGGTGCATTCACTCAACCCTTTAAAATGTACCCCCGCTGAGAATCGAACTCAGATCACTGCTTTAGGAGAGCGGTGTTCTATCCATTGAACTACAAGGGCGCATGCGTGTTTTTGTTCATTATAGCAAATGTTGGGATGCTATATCGTAAAACTTTAGCAAAAGTAACAATTTCTGCTGAAATCAGAAAGTTTGCTGTTTAAAACTATGCGCTTATTGGGCTTTCTGCCCATTTTGCTTAAGCCCTAAGCTTGAGCTAATAAAATCGATCACCTACTTAGCATGCCCTTTGTTATCTTACCCAATAATCCTCCATACATCCTCTTCGGTGCGGGCAAAAGGACCCGAATGTTCTAATTTTAGCGTAGACATGGCGGCGGCAAAATGGCCTGCCTCGTCGGGCGAGGCACCGCGCGAACGCATATATAGGTAGCCCGTAGAGTAGGTGTCGCCACATCCCGTGGCGTCGATAATAGCTTTGGGCGGATAGGCGCAGATGTCGTAAAAATGATTATTCTCTAAAATGATAGAGCCATAATCGCCCAGCGTTACACACACCTCGTTCACCCCCCATTCGGCCAATTGTAAGGCGGCATCGTGGGGATCCTTTTGGCCCGTAAGCACCTCCATCTCGTACTCGTTTACCTTTAGCACGTCGATAAAAGGCAGCACTTGGTGCTTGCCCACCCAATCGGTGGCATATACCTTTTCGCCGCGCACCTCGCGCAGATAGCCTTGTGAGTCTACACTCACCGTGCCGTGCTTGCTCAAAGTTTCAATGAGTCCTGGGGCAAAGTCGTCGGCAAGTAGCGAACCCAAGTGGTAGATGCTGGCATCAACGTTGCTTAGTGCCTCGGGTGTAAAAGGGTCGGCCTTGGCCAAAACGCGCTGAGTGCGATTGTTTTGGTTCTCTCCATACTTGTTCTCAAAGTACACCGTGTGGTGCGAGGGTACAACGCTCACCTTTACCCCCAAGGTGCGAAGTTCGTCTACGGCAGCCATGTCAGAGGGTGCAAGCGAGGTGATGAGTTCAAAATTTTTCGCACCATTAAGGTGGTACATGGCGTGGGCAAAGTAGTAAGAGGTGCCTCCCGGCATGTCCACTTCGTGGTGTGGAGTGATAATCTTATCGTGTGTTATGTGGCCTATGCAGCAAATATTGTTCATAAAAATTATACTATTTTAGATTATGCAAAATTACAATTTTATCTTGTGTAAGAGTGTTTTTGTTTGTCGTAATGCAGCGTAAATGAGCACTAAAGAACACTAAATGCCTATAAAGAAACACTTGTAGGGGCATGTAACGCACAGTTTGTAGCACTATATGCCACTTGCGTATGCTGCCAAAGGCTGTAGGCGCATGCTTATGCTCTTTGCATGCGTAAGGTGTTGGCGTATCACGGCCGTGATACGCTCGTATCAGCCCCGTGATACGCTCGTATCATGCCCACGATACGCTCGTATCACGGCCGTGATACGCCAACTACTTTTGTATGCTTGTTCTTGCACCATAGCTTTGTTAGTTGATAATCAATGCTTTATAGAAGTTTTCTACGCTATGTATTTCAATGCTTATTGGTGGTGTTCTGCATAAGTGTAGCTTATTGTTATAAGTGGTGAAAATACAAAAGAATTGGTGCTAAGACTTATTTGCTAAGTATATATTGCAATATTAAGAAATGTAATAATCTAATAGGGTACATACTGCTAAAAATCAAGCGTTTAGGCGAATTATTCCCACATTTTTTTGTTCTTTTAAAAAAGGTAATGTAATTTTGTCTTAAGAAAAACATTCAGATGAAAACATTTTTTAATCAATACATATTTATTTTTTTAACAACATCTGTAAAAGTATGAAGAAAATTACTTTCATGCTTGCACTCTTGGGATCAATCTTTACAAGTGTGCAATCGGCTTTTGCAACAGACGAGAAATGGGAAAACAAGAAGATTGCTACCGTTGCGGCTGCTGTAGATGGCATTGATAACCTTACTGATGGTTATTATTTGTTGCGTAACGTTGGCCGTCAGACATTCGTACGCGAAAACGACAACAAAGCCCTTTGGCTTTGGAATGCTACTGATGGTAGCGATGATTTGGCCACTGTTCAAGCAAAGTTTGTAGGTAGTTCGGCTTACATGAGCTCTGTAGTTTATGTAACAAAGAACACGGATTCAGACAAGTACACTATGCAGTTTAAGTCTGGTCAGTACATTGGTACTTCATTACCTAATGGCAAAGCTGCAAGTTCAAATGCAACTGCAGGTGAAGTGGAATTTGCAGCTCTTGGCTCTTCACAGTTTGCTTTCCGTCCTACTGGTTCTAATTGGGCTAATGGTAATGGCGCTGGTGGTTACTCAGAAGGTACTTTCACTGGTTGGGGTACTACACAACCTGGTGCAGGTGGCAATGGTGCATACCAATTCTTCCCTGTAACACTTGATGAACTCACAGAGATTACTTGTACATGGACTGTTAAGGCAGGCGAAAACACTGTAGGCACTTTCACTACTGAGGTAGAGAAGGGCGCAACTATCAGCGAACTCCCCACAATGCCTGAAATGTCGTACTTCTATTCTAACCCAACACTCGTAACTCCTGAGGATGCTGTGGTTAGTGCAGAAAATTGCAACTTTACTATCAATGTAGACGAGGCAGCTGCACCTTATACTGCTTCTACTGCAGCTAATCCTACTTGGTACACTATTAAGTTGCGTAACGATGAGGCTCACTACATTTGCCACGTATTGCCTTCAGACCAAGGTATCGGTACACAACGTTCGTTTACAGAAGCATTCTGCAAAGAGAATGACAAGTTGCAAACTTACGAAGGTTTCCTTTGGGCATTTGTTAAGGATGGCTTTGGTGTGAAGTTGCTCAACAAGCAAACTGGCAAGTATGTTTCGGCATCAGGCCAGAATGCAGCAGCACTTGATGCTACAGGTACAGCCTTTATTGTTAAGACTAACACTAACAACAATAGCGTAGGCTTTAGTTTGCAAATCCCTGGTTCTGCAAATATCCATATTGGTGACCACGTTAGCGGAGGTCGTCTTGGTGGTTGGGATAATGCGTCTTCTCAAAACGACAATGGCTCATGCTTCCAAATTGCATTGGCTACAGACGAGGCTTCTTTGGCTATAGGTAAGGCTGTTGCTACTGACACACTTGCTCACTTCCCTGTTTTTGAAGCAAATGCTACAATGGCAAGCGCACGCACTCAAGCTTCTGTAGACGCTGCAAAGGCTGCTGTTGAAGCTGCTACTACTCCTGAAGGCATCATCAATGCTTACAACATGGTAGATGTTCCTGCATTTGACGCTGCTGCTTACTACCGCATTCAAAATATCAACGGCATCACTAAGAAGTATCTTACTTCTGCTCCTATCTTTGTAGGTACCGATGGTGTTTTGGCTACATCTTACAACGCTGGTCTCTCTGGCGACCGCGTAATTCGTCGTGTTGCTGACAGCACAAACTTCGTTTCTCAACTTTGGCAGCTCGTTTCAAACGGCAATGGCACTTACAAAATTAAGAATGCCAACACTGGTTGCCGTATGAGCTCTAACGCTGCACCTATCGATATGCCTATCAATGTAAATGCTGGTGGTGACTACACTATCAAGGCTGTTCCTTCTGCTACATTCGAAGGCAACGATAGCACTACTATGTTGCAAATGGTTGTTAATGACAACATCATCAACGCATTCTCTGGCGACCAAGCAGACTATATCCAAGCTTGGAATGACAAGAACGACAAGGGTGGCTTCTGGCAATTTGTTAAGGTAACCGAAATTCCTGTTGCTATTAGCGAAGCTAACTATGCTTCAGTTGGTTTCCCATTTGCAGTACAAGTTCCTGCTGAGAGCGGTGTGAAGGCATTCTACGTAAGCAGCATTGCCGATGGCAAGATGGCTCTTACTGAATTCGAAAATGGCGTTATCCCTGCTAACACAGGTGCTATCCTTTATCACGATGGTGCAACTACTGTAAACCTTGCTATCACTACTACTGATGCTACTGTAGAGGACAACAAACTTACTGCTACTGCTGCTAAGCGCGTAGGCTACGAAGCTGAGAGCACTTACGTACTTGCACTCAACGGCGAAGGCAACGCTGCTTTCTTGAAGAGCGACCTTACTTCAGTACCTGCAAACAAGGCATACGTTAGCGCAGACCAAGTAGCTGAAGGCGAAGGTGCTGCTGCAGTGCTCAACTTTGTATTTGGTGGCACTACTACAGCTATCAATGGTGTTGAGGCTAACAATAGCAACAACGTTGAATACTACGACCTCAATGGCCGCCGCGTGCTTTATCCTGCTAACGGTATCTTCGTTACTAACGCAGGTAAGAAGGTTTTCATTAAGTAATGAAGTTTATTAACTACTAATTGAATTTATTACGATTATGAAGAAATCATATATCATTCCCTCTTCAACTCGCATTAATCTTGTGGTTGAAGGCATGATGGCGCAAAGCCTCGTTATTGGTGGCGACACTACTGTAACAGACGAAAACCAAGTGCTCTCTAACGGTCAAGGTTGGAGCAGCGACAACTGGACAGCTGATGACGAGGACTAATCCTCACTCACCAATATAAATAATAATCGGAGCGTTTGCCAAGCGGCAAACGCTCCGATTTGTGTTTAGGGTAATGAGATTCACCTAAAATATATCTCATTCGCATATTCTCAAATTATATGGAAGTTTTATAGTAGGTTAGAGCAGATTAGTGATATTGCGTTTTTAGCCAAAGAATGAAGTCGCTCCTTGTTAGTCCTAATGTTCTTAAATTATTCTTTATAATGAACTCTGGTATAGGGTCAATATGGGTTTGTATAATAATAGACCGTTTACAGTCTTCCTTCTTCCATTTTTCATGTCCTCCCTCAGTGCTAATGTAGGTGCAACCAACGAATGATAGAAACTTCTTAAATGTAGCTATTGAAATATTGCTTAGTTTATAGGTATTCATTAGCACATTACTTTTGTTCCTACATTTGTTTTCTTGAACTCGTCTAATTGTAGAATTTTGGCGGCATCTTTATTCTTCTTGAATATGTGTTCAACTGAAGGTTCTAACTTACTGGTATCGCTTGTATTCCATCCGTGTTCTTGTAAATCTTCATCAAGTGTTCCATTAGAGATTTGCTCTTTTATCCACTCTTGAAGGTTGTAGATGAAGTCCTTTTTTGCTTTATCTTCTGTTAAATCGTAGCCAGACAAATCAAGTGAAGGGCAATAGGCTATGTATGTACCATTTTCCTTGAATAGGAAAACGGAAACTCTAACGTCTATTGCGTTATGATTGATGTTTATTGAGTTTCTCATTATATGTTTGTTTATATTAAGTAGGTGCTTAAATATAGCTGATAGGGTAGAATATTGCAAAGTTGGTCTAAAGTCTGCTTCATTCTTTCAATCAATTTATATGGATTAGTTCAGAACCTTTACCTATTTAGGCAAAGGTATGAAAAAATGCTATATATGTCAAGTGTAACAATTGGCATTTAGTGCGCCTCTAACACACTCAAAGCATGGAGTGGGCAAGGGTTCAGCCTTAGCAGCAATTGGCATTTAGTGCGCCTCTAACCAATTGTCGCCCTCGCCGCAGTCGGCTATGAGCGGTACACGCATTTTATATGCATGCTCCATCTCGCTAATAACAATGTTTTTTACCTTTTCTAACTCATCG
>DJEH01000100.1:0-19760 GCA_002431845.1 Prevotellaceae bacterium UBA5903
TAAAGCTGATTACAGTGGATTAATGGGCAAAATGAAGAGTTGGAATATAAGCAACTCTTTCAAATTCAATCTCATGCACAATCTTGATTATGCAACCGACGATATGAATGAAATGCCATCAAAATCTGCTGTAGACAACATCAACGTTAGCAACAACATGCGCATCGACTATCGAATTAAGGAAATACAAGTTGGAGCGAAAGTAGACGTATTTTGGACCAAACAAAAAAGCATACAGAAGCGTTTTGCAGACAACTCATTTACACAGTTTAACTATGGTATAACGGTTTCTACACCTATTTTCTGGAACATCAATTTTGCTACCGACATCATGGCATACTATAAACGTGGCTATAGCGATACTTTGATGAATACTACTAACTGGGTATGGAATGCAGAGATTTCTCGACCATTCGGCAAAAAGAAACAATGGATTATCAAAGCCGTTGGATTTGACCTTTTACAACAAATTCCCAATGTTAGTCGATCTGTTAATGCACAAGGTTGGACGGAATCAAGATATAACACCAAGCCCTCGTATGCCATGCTAACGATTACCTATAGACTTGATGTAAAACCTAAGCAAATGGTTAAGAAATAAGAATGAATTACATACAACAAGGGTGGTTCTATAACATCTGCTACAACAAATTATACAGCAGATTTTATAGAACCACCCTTATTAGTCACCTACATAAATTAAACACTTCACTGCATACTACCACCTGCTATATCAAGAAGTTCAGATGTAATAGCTTGTTGGCGTGTTTTGTTATATGTTAGAGTGAGTTCACGCAACAATTCGTCAGCGTTGTCTGTAGCTGTTTGCATAGCCATCACACGAGCTGCATGTTCACTAGCAAGGCTATCAAGCAATGCCGTAAAAAGTTTTAAGTGCAATGATTTTGGAATAAGCTCGCTCACAACCTCCTGCTTAGAAGGCTCAACGATAAAGTCTAAAGTTGTATTATTTGCAGATACTTCCTGTTCGTCTGTTTGCAACTCTATAGGTAAGAAAGTTTCTTCTGTCAATATTTGTGTACCAGCACTCTTAAAGTGATGATATATCAAATCAACATGGTCAATCTCACCTTTAGCAAACAAATCCATCAACTCCGAGGCTATTTGTGCAGCCTTGTCATAAGAAGGATGGTCAAGCAAGGACGAATAATCAATATCTGAAACAAAGCCTGCCTTTTGAGCAGCATCAGCAGCTTTCTTTCCTAATGGGTAAACCTTTAAAACCTTTATGTTCTTCTTGTGATAATCATCTATTTGGCGATTAAAAGCCTTAATTACATTAGCATTAAAGCCACCGCAGAGCGAAGAATTTGACGTATAGAACACGATGGCAACTCGCTTCACTTCGCGCTTTTGCGCATAAGGAGTATCTATCTCGCCTTCCATGCTTCCAACAAATGTAGACATTATGTGAGATAGCTGATGCTCATACGGACGCATACTTTCAATAGCCTGCTGCGCATGGTGAAGTTTTGATGACGCCACCATCTTCATGGCACTCGTTATCTTTCGGGTGCTATTTACTGAAGCTATTCGCGTTTTTACCTCTTTGAGTGAAGCCATAACCTTTATGCTTTATATTGTCCAGCTACATCAGCAGCCACTTTTTCGATGTTTTGCGTTACTTCTTCTGTAAGTTTGCCTTCAGCCAAAGCTTTTAGCACACTCTCTGCATATTGTGAACGGATAACCTGTAAGAATGTATCTTGAAAATCACGTACCTTATCAAGGGGCACATCCTTCAACAATCCATGTGTTCCACAATAAAGAACAGCAACCTGTTCTGCTACCGGCATCGGACTATATTGTGCTTGAATAAGCAACTGATTATTCTTACGTCCACGGTCTATAGTCATTGCCGTAACAGGATCCATATCAGAAGAGAACTTTGCAAAGGCTTCAAGTTCGCGATATTGTGCTTGGTCTATCTTTAACGTACCAGCCACCTTTTTCATGCTCTTGATTTGCGCTGCACCACCAACACGACTTACAGAAATACCTACGTCAATAGCAGGACGGAAACCCTGATTGAATAGATTGGTATCCAAATAAATCTGTCCATCAGTAATTGAAATTACATTGGTAGGAATGTATGCAGAAACATCGCCGGCTTGAGTCTCAATAATAGGTAATGCAGTTAATGAGCCACCGCCTTTCACCTCTCCTTTCAAGCATGCAGGCAGATCGTTCATTTTTTCTGCAACCTCTTGTTGGTTATTTATCTTTGCAGCACGTTCCAACAAACGAGAATGCAAGTAGAACACATCACCAGGATAAGCCTCACGGCCTGAAGGACGACGCAAAATCAATGATATCTCACGATACGCAACAGCTTGCTTAGACAAGTCATCATACACAACCAGTGCATGCATACCGCGGTCACGGAAGTATTCACCAATGGCAGCACCTGCAAATGGTGCGTAGTATTGCATAGCAGCGGGTTCACCAGCAGTAGCACTAACAATAATTGTGTACTCCATTGCCCCTGCTTGTTTAAGCGTATTGACAATGTTAGCCACAGTTGATGCCTTCTGGCCTATTGCTACATAAATGCAATAAACGGGATCACCATTCTTGTAGTTTTCCTTTTGATTGATAATGGTGTCAATGGCAATAGCCGTCTTACCCGTCTGACGATCGCCAATGATAAGTTCACGCTGACCACGGCCAATAGGTATCATTGAGTCTACACTCTTAAGTCCTGTTTGCAATGCTTGCGTAACGGGTTGGCGATAAATAACGCCTGGTGCCTTACGGTCAAGAGGCATAAGATACTTTTTGCCTTCGATAGCCTTACCGCCATCAATAGGTGTGCCTAAGGGAGTAATAACACGTCCTAACATGTCATCACTAACCTCAATAGATGCAACTTTGCCTGTACGCTTTACGCTTTGTCCTTCTTTTATACCCTCAGAAGAACCTAAAAGCACAGCACCTACATTATCCTCTTCAAGGTTCATGGCAACCCCCATCACACCATTTTCAAATTCGATAAGTTCGTTTTCCGTGACATTGGTCAAGCCATAAATATGTGCTACGCCATCGCCTATTGACAAAACGACTCCCACCTCTTCGAATTTGACATCAGTGTCAATATCATGAAGTTCACGTAAAAGAACTTCGCTTACTTCACTTGGGTTTATCTTGTTAGACATTTATAATAATCGTTTTCTAAAAAGTTTTGTGCCTTGACGCATCAGCATTGATGAAAGCATGTCTGCATAATGCCTATGCACAAAGCTTATTATATTAATGTAATTCGCGTTTAAACTTGGCTAATTGAGAACGTACACTCGCATCTAAACGATATGTATCATACTGTAATATAAAGCCTCCACCAATTGAAGAGTCCTCTTTTACTTTGAAATCAACACGACACTTTGATTTTCTCTCAACCATATCCTTTAAGCGGTTTGTTATTTCAGCTGAAAGTGCCGTGGGCAAAGTCAATTCTCCCTTAATGATGTGATTTTTTTTGCGATATAGTGTGCCATACGAATGCGCTACAAAAAGCATTATATCAGCTCTCATTTTTTTGAGAACAAGCAGCACAAAGCGACTCAAAGATTTTGAAGGCTCTGATGCACCACAAGCTGCTGTCAGCAATATTTTTTGTTTTTGTGCATCTGTAAGCACTGGATTAATCATTGCTTGCTGCAATGCAGGAACCTCAAGATAGCTTTCTGCTAAAGTATTTGTTTCAGTATATACTTGCTCTTCCTCGCCGTTTTCTGTTGCAAACAGCAATAGCGCATTTGCATAACGCATTGAAATGATGCCTAAATCCATAATACAATGAATTTATAATTAATGTTCAAAAAAAGACATCAAGATTTGCAGACTTCATCTAGCATCTGCTCTACGAACTTCTGCTGTTCAGCATCGTTAGATAGGCGCTGGCGCACAACCTTCTCAGCTATAGAGATTGAAAGTTCAGCCACTGTTTGACGAATATCGCGCAATGCGTTCTCTTTCTCTGTAGCTATCTGTGCTTTAGCATCTAACAAGAGTTTTGCACCCTCATTCTGCGCTCTTTCGCGTGCTTCTCTAACTATGCTGTCACCCGTTGCCTTTGCTTGACTTAATATCTCTGATTGACGTGCACGAGCTTCATTTAGTATGCGCTCGCTCTCCTGCTGAATGCCTGCAAGACGCTCATTTGCCTCGTGAGCTTTCTGCAAAGATTCGTCAATATAGTTCTTACGTTCCTCCACCATCTTCGTTATAACAGGAAAACCAAATTTCACCATTAAAAAGAAAACAATAAGAAACGAAAGAAGCATCCAAAACAGAAGACCGAAATCAGGTGTCAATATGGATGGCAGATTTAATGACTGCATAATGAATGTTTTTAATGTTCTAATTTATGAGTAACAAAATGAATATACTCATTCATCTGTTACTCATAAACTTATCTTTTTTATAGGAATAGACAAAGCAAGCAAACTATCACTGCAAAAAGTGCGACACCCTCAACAAGGGCTGCAATGATAATCATATTTGTACGAATATCGCCTGTTGATTCTGGTTGGCGTGCAATAGCTTCCATAGCAGAACTACCAATACGACCAATACCAATACCTGCACCAATAGCAGCTATACCTGCGCCAATACCAACACCTAACTTTGCAATTCCTGCAGCTTCTAACAATGCAATTAAAAGAAACATAATATTTAAATTTTATGGGTTATTTTTTTGTTAATTCTATTTGTTTTAAAACGCATTCTCTAAACTAAATATTAGGAAAATCACGCTTTAATTAATGCTCTGCTTCTGGATGAGCAAGTCCGATAAACACCGCACTCAACATTGTAAATACGTATGCCTGAATGAATGCTACCAACAATTCCAAACAGTTCATAAATATCATCATCACAAAACTAACAATGGTTAGTGGGGTACCTATTACAGCCCCTAATTGGCATGTGATAAAAATGATGCATGTTAATGAAAGAATGATAGCATGTCCGCCCATCATATTGGCAAACAAACGTACCATCAATGCAAACGGCTTTGTAAAGATACCAAACAACTCTATTACAGGCATCATTGGCACTGGACATTTTAGCCATGTAGGTACAGGTGGCCATAATGTTTCCTTCCAATATTCTTTGTTGCCAAACAGATTTACAAGTAAGAGCGTGAACATTGCCAATATAAACGTGATGTTTATATTGCCCGTTATATTTGCGCCACCTGGAAAGATTGGTAACAAACCTAACAAATTAGTTATGAATATAAAGAAGAAAGCCGTTAATAAAAACGGAGCATACTTGCGATAATGCTTTTCGCCTACAGAAGGACGTATCAAGTCATCATTGATAGACATAACAAACATCTCTACCAATCCAACAAATCCCTTAGGGGCTTTATCTCCAGGTTGTTTGCCTTTATACCAATGCGCAGAGCCAATAAAGATTGCAGCCATCAGCAAAACAACAATCCAAATCTGTACAACATCCTTTGTTATACTTATATCAAGTGGGCGCACATCTTGACCATTGGCCAAATGTTCATACACCTTTCCGTTATGCTCCTCATTTAAGTAAAAGCCTTCGTACGTGCCATCTTTGCTTTCATGAAAACGAGCAGAACTAAATATGTGCCAACCACTATTCTCACCCTTAACTATAATAGGCAAAGGTATAGATATCGCATGATCATTGATCGTTGTAATGTGCCATTCGTAAGCATCACTCATGTGCCCTAAAACGATTTCTTTAACATCGACGCTTGACGACTTATCCTCCTTGCTTGCAAAAGCAGGCATAGATGTCGTAAACAATGTTATCAATGCTAACACAATCGGCACCAAGTGTTTTTTATTGAAGTATTTCATTGCTTCTTGCTAATTTTTTGCTCCACCTTAACATAAAATATGATTGATGTTATCATACTTACTAAGTAGAGCACTAAAAGGTTCATGGAGAATGCCAATATATTTCGGCAATCAGCTAATGCGTATATTAGCAATATTGCTATTGCAAGAAATAGCCGAAGGACTTTTCCCAAAAGATAAAATCCAATAGCTTTTTTCCCACCATTCTTCATCACGATAGTGAACAATGCACCACCTCCTAAACTTAATGCAAAGAACAAGGTAGATATTACTACCAAATAAGGAACTTGCTGAAAAGCTGTTTCCTTTCCTGCAATAGAGAATTCTATGAAGAATAGCAATACACTAACTGCACAAAACGCGATAGCCTTTGATATCAGCGATTTCAGCATGTGCTTTTGCAGTGTTTCCATGGTATTTGATTATAGTGTTTTTATATTAGTGAATATCTTCGTTATGGGCAATATATGAAAGTAACCTAATGCATCGCCCTAAGACATGTATTGTATGTTGCATATAAATATAGCCAATACATTCTAACTACATAAACATACCACATATTTTACACGACTTCACTCTCACACTATAACTTACCTTGGTTGCATTTACTCATATCAGCGGACGATATGAAACGCTACTACTCTGTACTAAAGCATTTATGCCGTTTCCACACATATTGAAACAACGTCATGCGCCATCTCAACAAAGCCACCGCTAATATCCACCTTATAAGGCTCGTCACCTACACATTCTATGATACCTTCCGACAAGGTCGAAATTATGGGAGCATGTCCTTTTAGTATTTCAAAACGACCTTTTGTTCCTGGCAATTTCACACCATTTACTTCAGCATCATAAAGCGTTTTTTCGGGAGAAACTATTATTACTTTCATATTTATAATGAGCTATATTAAGCTTGCGCCATCAGTTTCTTTCCTTTTTCAATAGCTTCATCAATAGTTCCAACATTCAAGAAAGCCTGTTCTGGAAGGTCATCCACTTCGCCATCCAATATCATGTTAAAACCACGAATAACCTCGTCTATAGGAACCATTACACCTGGTACACCTGTAAACTTCTCTGCCACCGTGAATGGCTGGCTCAAGAAACGTTGAACTCGACGTGCTCTATTCACTGTCAAGCGGTCTTCGTCTGACAATTCGTCCATACCCAAAATTGCAATAATGTCTTGCAATTCTTTATACTTTTGAAGAATTTGCTTAACACGTTGTGCGCAGTTGTAATGTTCTTCGCCTATCACTTTAGGATCAAGAATACGCGATGTAGAGTCCAATGGGTCTACAGCTGGATAAATACCCAACTCCGTAATCTTACGGCTCAACACTGTTGTAGCATCCAAGTGAGTAAAGGTAGTAGCAGGAGCAGGGTCTGTAAGGTCATCTGCAGGCACATACACAGCTTGAATAGAGGTAATAGAGCCATTCTTTGTTGAGGTAATGCGCTCTTGCATTGCACCCATTTCGCTTGCCAACGTAGGCTGATAACCTACAGCCGAAGGCATACGCCCAAGCAAAGCCGAGACCTCTGAACCAGCTTGTGTAAAACGGAATATATTATCAATAAAGAACAATATATCTGAAGTTTTTCCTTCCTTCGCACCTGCGTCACGGAAACTCTCTGCAATTGACAAACCTGACAATGCTACTGACGAACGTGCTCCAGGTGGCTCATTCATCTGTCCATAAACAAGCGTTGCTTGACTTTTTGCCACTTCGTTATAATCAACCTTCGACAAGTCCCACTCGCCACGCTCCATAGCCTCAGCAAATTCTTTACCATAGCGAACAACACCGCTTTCAATCATTTCGCGAAGCAAATCGTTACCTTCACGTGTACGTTCACCAACACCTGCAAAAACTGAGAAGCCATCATGTCCTTTGGCTATATTATTGATAAGTTCCATAATAAGCACAGTCTTACCAACACCTGCGCCACCGAACAAACCAATTTTACCACCTTTGGCATAAGGTTCGAGTAGGTCAATAACCTTAATACCTGTATAAAGAACTTCGCTACTTGTTTTTAAGTCCTCAAACTTTGGAGGTTCTCTATGAATAGGATATGTACCTGACGAACGATCCAATGTCTTTAAACCATCAATAGAGTCACCCGTCACGTTCATCATGCGTCCCTTAATCTGATTGCCTGTAGGCATAGATATTGGAGCTCCCGTACGTCTAACCTCTAATCCACGGCTCAATCCGTCGGTGTTATCCATTGCCACAGTTCTTACTGTGTCCTCGCCGATGTGTTGTTGCACCTCTATCACAATGTTTCTACCATCGGGATGAGTCACTTCAAGAGCCTCGTGGATACGTGGCAATACCTCATCGGCTGGTTTACCCTGTGTGTCAAATTTTACATCGACCACAGCACCGATAATCTGTGAGATATGCCCAATTTTCACGCTATTTTCACTCATGATTTTTTATTATAATAGCCTTTAGTTTACTATCTTCTTGCTTTATTTTTCAATCGCAAAATTAACATTTATCATTTAATAAGCAACTTTTTATAGATTAAATTTTTACAAAAGAAGGTTAGTCAAACATAAAAAAAGTAGTTTAGAATAATTTAAAAGATATTTCATCCATATACATCCATTTCTATAATATGGCTATATTTTATTCTTTCTCCACTTTCAAGCACAACCATAAAATTAGTATCATCCAATTTATCAACAACCGAAGTGACAGTTACATACGCCCCACCCTCCTTTACCTCATCGGGTTTAAAATACGTTATTTTAACCATTGGTTGCAAATCAGTACATGCTCTTAAAAGTCCTAACTTACCCTCTAATAGTTCTTTTTCGTCCTTTTCTATACACTTTTGCTTTTCTGTATAGCGAGCTTTTTCTGCCAAGGCATCATAGTGACCTGTAAGAGCTGCAAAAGCTCCAAACTGCGCAGCTCGATCAGTCCTACTCATGCTCTTATGGCGCAACGATACATGGTGAGGCATAGCTATTATATCACCATATAAGGCCTTTATTTTAGCTTCATCTTTGTTGTAGTGCTGTAAGTCATCATGTTTCATGCCTTGTGTCCTCCTATTTGTTTGTTGCGCTCTATCATGGTGGCACCTTTTGCAAAATTTATCCCCTTTAATATTGCATTCTTGCCATATTCCTTTTTTATTTGCAATATTGTTTGTTGCAGTTTACGCTGTTTATTATGTTTTTTCTCTTGCGCCTCTTTATCATGACGTAACATTTCATAATCTGTAAACAAATCTAACTGCTCTATTTTATTTTGCATTTTTGGGGCATCATTTTCACGCACTACATTGTTGGCTGTAAGCGTTATACGTCGAACAAGCAAATAGGAATTTACATTATTATCATAGGCATCTAACACATCTGCTATCATCTCGCTTGCCACCGAAGTAAATGTCGCTATATTCACTGTAAAATGGGCAGGTTTTGGCACACTTCTGCCATAATGATCTGTTACAATATCACCTTTATACACTTTAAAAAAGTCCTTTTTATTCAAACTTTCCTTGTCATAGCCTATATCTACAGTAAGCTGATTTGTTACCACATTCTTATCGAGCAATGTCAAGGCCAAATTTTCAGTCATTTCATATAGCACAACCCTGGTCTTTTCAAAGTCATAAGGTTCTTGTAGCACTTGCCCTCTGCTCAAGGAGTTTGTTGCAGGCTTGTAAGCCTTAATATCAGCCAATGTACAAGGTTCCCATCCCCATGCATGATCTATAAGCAATTCTGCATTCACACCAAACAAATCATATAGCAACTCCTCATTCCTTACTGATTGTTTAGCCACATCGCCCATTGTATATATCCCATGAGTTTGTAACTTACGAGCTATGCCTTTACCCACTCTCCAAAACTTTGTAATCGGAGTATATGCCCACAATGTTTCGCGATAGGTCATTTCATTTAGCGAAGCAATTCTCACTCCATCCTCATCTGCAGGTAAGTGTTTAGCCACAACATCCATTGCCACCTTTGCCAAATAAAGATTTGTGCCAATACCTGCTGTAGCAGTAATACCCGTTTCCTCCAACACATCTTTTATCAAAGTCATTGCCAACTGATGTGCAGTCATTTTGTAAGTAGTTAGATAAGGAGTAGCATCTATAAACACTTCGTCTATCGAATATACATGGATATCTTCTGCCGAAATATACTTTAAATACACCCCATACACACGCACACTATAATCAATATATTTAGCCATTCGTGGTGGAGCTATAATGTAATCTATAGCCCAATCATCATGCGCCGCAAGTTGATTATCATCCCACGATTTATTGGTCAAACAATGTGTATAGCAACGTTGTCTACGCATACTATTAACTTGTCGCACACGCTGCACTACCTCAAACAAGCGAGCTCTTCCTGCTATGCCATAAGCCTTCAAAGAGGGTGAAACAGCCAAACATATAGTCTTTTCTGTTCTGCTTTCATCTGCCACAACAAGATTAGTAGAAAGTGGATTAAGGCCCCTCTCTACACACTCAACAGAAGCAAAAAAAGACTTCAAATCTATTGCTATATACACACGTTCTTGCTGTTTCATTAATTAATCAAGATACACCAATGATATGCATGCAAAGATACACAATGTTTGCAACAAACAAAAAAGTGCTATACAAATAGCTACTCTAAGTACCTATCCGTATAACACTTTTTGCTTATTGTTCTAAAGAACTAAATCTATTACTTTGCAGTAGTTGTTCTGCGTACACGACGTTTTGGCTTATCCTCTGCGGGCTTTTCAATCTTCACACCAGCCAATTCAGGGTCAATCATAATACGGCCACAATATTCGCATACAATGATTTTTTTGCGCATACGAATATCCAATTGTCGCTGAGGTGGAATTTTGTTAAAGCAACCACCACATGCATCACGTTGCACATACACAATACCCAAACCATTGCGAGAGTTTTTGCGGATACGCTTAAAAGCAGTAAGCAAACGAGGCTCAATAGTTTGCTCTATAGTTTTAGCCTTTTCGCGTAGTTTTTCTTCTTCGGCCTTGGTTTCGGCGGTAATGTCATCAAGTTCCGACTTTTTCATATCCAAGTCAGCACGGCGCTCTTCAAGTTGCTTTTTGGCTGTTTCAATATCGCTTTTGCGACCATCAATTGCACGTTGTGCTTCGCCTATCTTTTTGTTTTGAAGTTCAACCTCAAGGCTTTGGAATTCAATTTCCTTAGAGAGCATATCATACTCACGATTGTTCTTTACATCATTGAGTTGAGCCTTATAACGGTCTATAGCCTCTTGCGCTTCCTTAATCTTATTTTTCTTTGCGTCAATATCAGCCGAAAGGTTTTCAACATCTTCGTTATACTTTTCTACACGGTGAGTCAAGCCTTCAATTTCATCTTCAAGGTCTTGCACTTCAAGAGGAAGTTCACCACGAAGTGTCTTGATGCGGTCAATTTCCGAAAGCGTAGTCTGCAATTGATACAGGTTTTTCAACTTCTGTTCAACAGACATGTCTGCAACATCTTTCTTTGCCATAATATATAATGTATGTATTAATTAAAAACAATTGGATTTGTATTAATAGAAGTTTCTTCTAAGCGCAATGTAGGGAGTGCATTATGCAATATTCGACGTAATAGCTGTATGGTATATTGTTCACTCTGGTAGTGCCCCAACACAGCTATGAGCAAATCATCTTCGTGTCCAAAATATCGATGGTAACCCATTTCGCCCGTTATAAAGGCATCGGCTTGTTGTGCTATTGCTTCATCAAGCAAAAAATCACCAGCACCACCACAAAGAGCCACTGTCTTTATCTTATGGTCTATGCATACTTGGTTATGCATCAAACCATCTACTTTGAAAACAGATGCCACATGCTTCAAAAAAGCACTAACTTCCATTCCTTTATCTGGCAATTTGCCTATCAATCCGCTCCCACCTTCTGCACCTTTTATAGGCTGCAAAAATTTCACATGCTGCAAGCCTAAATGCTCAGCAATCATAAAATTCACTCCTCCAGGTGCATTATCCAAGTTTGTATGTGCCGCATAAATGGCTATATTCTTTTTAATAGCCATTGCCACACAGCGTTCAACTTGTGTTTGCCCTGTTAAATGACGCAAGGGCCTAAATATAAGGGGATGATGCGATACTATCACATTGCACTCTTTCTTTTCAGCCTCTTCTATCACATTTTCAGTGACATCAAGACACAATAAAACCCCTGACACATCTTCGCTCCCTGTTAATCCTATCTGCAAGCCAGCATTATCATAGCTTTCCTGCAGTGGCAGAGGAGCAAACCGTTCAAGGGCCTCAGCGACTTCCTTTATCTTCATATGCTAATGAGATATACTTTCTATTTTCAATGCAAATTTACACATTTCTATGCAATTACATATAAAATATCAAGCAAAAAATTATAAAGCATATATTTATGATGCCCATTTCTCTAACAATTCTTTTTTTACTTTTGTTTAAAACATCTTGTCACCACATGCTATGCATTGCATAAAACAGCTATTTTCTAAGAGTCTAAGTAGCAAAATAGCGTCTTATTTCTCAAACTTTGTAAAAGAATACAACTTTTTTCTGTATTCGTTTGTTTGAATATGGATATTCCCATACCTTTGCACTCGTAAAAAGAAAACAACTAAACTATTTCGCAAACACAAAAAAGCGAAACGTATTAGTTCACTACAAAATTCCTCCTGTGAAGGAGCAAGATAAAAAGATTAAGGATTAATTTATTTAGGTTAACACATTAGGTAACAAATTTGATTAGGTAAAAAGATTTGTAGAAAGGTAATTGTTAGATGTAAAAAAGACTCCTAATGAGTCGGTGGGCGTGGCAATAGAGCCTCGCACCACTTAAGATGAGAAAGGGCGGAAGCCCTTTTTTTTATGCCCTAAAATGCCAACGTTATTGCGCAACAAGCCTTTCCAACAACAAAAAATCTTAGTGTATTATTCCTTTTGTTTCGATATTTACTCGTCCTTTGTTCACCAATAGTCTTCCTACACAAATAAAATTGGTAACTTTGCAACAAAAGTTAGCAAAACCATTTATGCAAGTTTTAAGCAAAAAGAAGACAATAGAGCTACTCGCACCTGCACGCAACGTTGCGTGTGGCATTGAAGCCATTAAGCATGGCGCCGACGCTGTGTATATAGGCGGACCAAGCTTTGGCGCACGTGCCGCTGCCGGAAATTCAGTAGCCGACATCAAAGAGCTATGCACATTTGCCCACCTTTATGGCGCACGCATTTACGTAACACTCAACACCATACTATGGGACGATGAGCTAAAAGCAGCCGAAGCACTTATTTGGCAACTCTATGATGCGGGGGTAGATGCACTCATTGTACAAGACCTCAGTTTGCTTAAAATGAACCTTCCACCCATTGCTTTGCATGCCTCAACACAGATGGACAATTGCACTCCCGAAAAGGCACAATGGCTTGAAGCTGCTGGTTTCAGACAAATTGTTTTGGCGCGCGAAACCTCGTTAGAACAAACCAAGCGCATTAGCCAAGCAGTAAAAGTGCCACTCGAGGCTTTTGTGCATGGAGCGTTATGTGTAAGTTATAGTGGTAGATGTTATGCTTCGCAATATTGCTTTAAGCGTTCTGCCAACCGCGGATGTTGTGCGCAATTTTGCCGTTTATCGTTCAATCTGATTGATGAGAACAACCACATAATAGTTAAAGACAAGCACCTACTTTCGCTCAAAGACATGAACCGCACCGCCTCGCTTGAGGAGATGATGGATGCGGGTGTACGTTCGTTTAAGATTGAGGGACGACTTAAGGATATTAACTACGTAAAAAACGTTACTGCATGGTATCGCCAAGAGATTGATAAAGTATTGAATCGCCGAGCCGACACCTACATACGCGCCTCGTATGGTAGCAGTACGTTGCAGTTCTGCCCTGATGTTGAACGTACGTTCAACCGCGGTTTTACATCTTACTTTCTTTACGGACGGACAGCCGAAAGCATCTGCTCATTTAGCACCCCAAAGGCCGTTGGTCCTGTGGTTGGCAAGGTTGAGCAAACCAACAGAAAGGCTTTTGCCTTCGCTGCAGCCCCACAATTGGCAGCGCCTTTGGCAGCTGGAGATGGGCTGTGCTTTGTAGACAATCAAGGTAAATTGCAAGGCTTTAGAGTGAATAAAACTGAAGGTAAATGGGTGTTTCCAGCCAACATGAACGTGCTTTCGGCATTAAAGCGTGGCACAGAATTGCATCGCAACCAAGACTATGCTTTTGAGCGTATGCTTGATAAGCCAACTGCTCAACGCACGCTTTCGGCCACCATTGCCCTTCGCGAAATACCCAATGGCTATGCCATAGACATGGCCGACGAGAGCGGTTGTCACGTAACCCTACGTTTCGACAATCCGCACGAGGAGGCACGCACTCCACAAAAGGCTTCAATAGAGCGTCAGTTGAGCAAACTTGGCGATACACCTTTCATTGCCCAACAAATTAGCATTGATACTGAAGGCGAACGCTTCATCCCTGCTTCGGTTTTAGCCAGTTGGCGCAGAGAAGTATGCAACAAACTTGTGCAAGACCACCTCACATCGTACGAACGCGACAGGGCTGGCAAAATAAACCACGAAAAACTGTCGGCTCTGCTCCCCGATAGCTTGCCTTTCACCGCCAACATTTCAAACCATTTGGCACAAGATTTCTACACAGAACATGGCGTAGAACACATTTCGCCAGCGTTTGAAGTGGCGCCCCCCAAGGGCGAAACCGTTATCATGACTTGTCGCCATTGCATACGCTATGCCTTAGGCATGTGTTTAAAAAAGCATGCACAAGCGCCCCAAAAACTCTCACTGCAACTGCCCGACGGACGTACATTTCCGCTTCGATTTGATTGCCGCAAATGCGAAATGCAAGTACTTTCTAAATAAGTTAGCTCCGCTACGAACTAACGCTCCAACAAGCAAACATCCCCTTCAACCCATGACACGCAAGTTACTCCAGCACATACTATTTTTGATGTGTAGCATCGCGCTATTTGCCAGTTGCTACTACTCTCATCCCAACAAAGTAGACCATTGGGTAGCACCGAGTGAGGGTAATGTTGACTCGGTAAACTTTTTTATCAGCCACCATTATTGGACGGGATATAACTTCAAGACTACCGACTCTATACACTTGCAAACCGCCCCACCTCTCAGCACCCTACCCGACTATGGAGCTATCGTGAACGACACTATTAGCATCGCTACCAACAACCAACTGGTTGTGGCACGCATCATTTATGTGCCCACCGATAGTGTAGACTCAGTATGGGTAAAAGTGGCTCGCGACCAACTCACCCAAGGGTGGATACACGAGAAACAATTGCTTAGCAACGTGGTGCCCGACGACCCTATATCAAAGTTCATCTACTATTTCTCAGACAGCCGTTCGGTATATGTGCTGAGCGTGTTTGGGCTTGTAGTGTTCTTTATTCTCATACAGAGCATTCGCCACAAAAGTTTTCGCATTGTTCATTTTCGCGACATACCAAGTTTTTATCCCACATTGCTATGCTTGTGCGTAAGTGGTTCGGCAGCACTTTATGGTAGCATCCAAGGATTTATTCCCAACACTTGGGTTGAGTTCTACTACCATCCCACACTCAATCCCTTCAACACAGAGTTGCCTCTCATCATGTCGCTCTTTATAGCTTCAGTGTGGATTATTCTTATTGTGGCAGTAGCTGTTATTGACGAGTTGCGCCGTCAGCCCGACATTGGCGACAATCTGTCTTACCTATCTTCGTTGGCTGGTGTATGCGTTGTGCTCTATCTTGTGTTCACGCTCACCACCCCCTTTTACGTTGGCTATTTGTTGTTAGTGGCCTATTGGTGGTTTGCCATTCACAAATACATTGTTCACCAACCTTCGCACTTACTCTGCGGTGTTTGCGGAAAATCTATTCCCCATAAAGGCATTTGTCCGCATTGTGGAGCAATAAATAAATAAGGCTTTTAGGACGAACATTTTAACCCATAAGTAACCCACAAGTAGCCCATAAGTAGCCCATAAGTAGCCTATAAATATTTAAGTAAATATACTGATTATTATTTTTTATCATTATCATGACACAACATATCGTAATGTTTAAATTCCGCGACGATGTGCCTGCAACAACTCGTCAGGCAGCTCGCGAGGCCTTTAAGCAAGGCATTGAAAACCTCCCCAACACCATTCCGTTTATCCGTCAAGTACACGTAGGGTTCAACATCAACGAGGCTGAGAAGTGGGACATTTGCCTCACCTCATCATTCGACAATCTTGAGGATGCCAAAGCCTATGGCGCACATCCAGCACACAAGGCTGTGGCCAAAGAGTTGATGCAATACATTGCCGAACGTGCTTGTGTAGACTTTGAGCTATAAGCCATAGCCACATATACGCACGTATACCTACAAAAACTAAACACAGATAGGGCTCGCCACCATTCAACGTAATGAGTGCCGAGCCCAAACCCTAACTATAAAGCAAATGAAACAACAAATCATCTCATTCATGTGGCAACACCTATTGCTGCTTATTTCATTATTTATCATGACCATTGGCGTGGCAGTTTGCGTTAGATCAATGCTTGGCTCAAGTGTTATCAGCGTATTGCCTTATGTGTTTGAAACAGCAGGACGGCAGTCGTTGGTGCCAAAACTCACCATTGGTCAGTACACATATATAATGAATGGCATACTTGTAGTTGGGCAGATATGCGTACTCCGACGCCAGTTTGAATGGGTACAATTGTTTCAGTTATTGGTTGGTTTTGTATTTGGTTCGCTCATCGACCTCAACATGTTGCTCACCACATGGCTTGTGCCCATAAGTATTGCGTCAAAGGTTGCTTCACAAATTGTTGGCTGCACCATCTTGGGGTGCGGCATTGCGCTTGAGGTGCGTTGTGGCAGTGTTACCATGCCAGGCGAGGGCTTTCCGGTAGCCATCAGCAGGGTAACGGGCATTGAATTTCCAAAGGTCAAGATATGCGTAGACACCATGCTCGTAGTGTTGGGCATCATGGCTTGCTATGCCTTTTTTGGTGCATGGCAATGGTACATAGTGGGTGTAGGCACATTGTTTGCCATGTTTTATGTGGGCTATGTGGTGCGCGTTGCGGGCAAGCATTTGGGATGGTTTGAACGCCTACTTGCGTATCAACCAGGCTTTCGTCGCTACATCTATGGTTTGGCACGTTATATCTATACGAAAGTAAAGAAATAGACTCATAACTTAACATACACATTTTGTTTCTGTTTTTAACGGAGCATTAGTTGCAAACAAACAACTAATGCTCCGTTTTTGCATAGTTTGCTTTACAAACGTTATTTTTACCAAATTATTTTTACACTTTGATAGTATTTTTATTGTTTATCATTCTTTTTGTTTTATTCGAATAGGATATATTTGCAAATAGAAAGCAAATAATATATATTACAAGCTAAAAGCAAACAAAATAACCATTAAAAACAACAAAGAGATAGCTTATGAAACGTTTTAAGAGAAAATGGATAGTTTTTATGACGCTCATAACAGTGCTTTGCATATCGGGTGCATTTATAACCGACGACACTGAACTTTGGACACCCGATGCACAAGTAAACACGGCAGACGTGGCATGGATGATAACTGCCACTATTTTTGTATTGATGATGACACCTGGACTATCGTTTTTTTATGGTGGTATGGTGGGCAAGAAGAATGTTATATCCACCATTCTTCAAAGTTTTATTGCCATGGGGGTTATCAGCGTTGTTTGGGTTGTAGTAGGCTTTAGTTTGTCGTTTGGTAGCGACATTGGCGGTGTTTTGGGCAACCCCGCAACCTTTTTTATGTTTCACAACGTGGGTGCTAAAACCGATGCAATGCTTGCCCCAACCATTCCGTTAGCGCTATATGCCCTGTTTCAGATGAAGTTTGCTATCATCACCCCTTCGCTTATCACAGGTTCTTTTGCCGAGCGTGTCAAGTTTTCAGCCTATTTGGTTTTCATGATATTGTTCTGCCTATTCATCTATTGTCCATTAGCTCATTGCACATGGCATCCCGATGGGTTGTTTCGTCAATGGGGGGTGGTAGACTTTGCTGGTGGTATTGTGGTACATGCCTCGTCGGGTGTGGCAGCCTTGGCTGGTGCCATATTCTTGGGGCGCCGTGCAACGCCCAACCACAATGATGCTCCTGCCAACATTCCTTACGTGGTACTGGGTGCAGCTATGCTATGGTTGGGATGGTTTGGTTTCAATGCAGGCTCTTCGCTCCATGCCGATGCTGTGGCAGTAAAGGCATTTCTCAACACCAACACCGCATGTGCCACAGCCATGCTCACTTGGATATTTTTCGACACATTGATGGGCCGCAAAGCCTCGGCTATGGGGGCAGCTGTTGGTGCGGTGGTTGGATTGGTTGCCATCACCCCTTCGGCAGGTTATGTAAGTGTGGGACAAAGCCTTTTCATATCGTTCGTCACCACCTTGATATGCAATTGTGCATGCCATTGGAGCGACAATTCATCACGCCTTGACGATGCCCTTGATGTGTTCCCCACTCACGGCACAGGCGGTATTGTAGGCACAGTGCTTACGGGCATTTTTATTCAAGAAGGCCTTATTGCTGGCACTTGGGAGGGCTTTATTGTATTCTTATTCCACCTTTTGGCCATTGCCATAGTGTTTGTTTACACATTTGTTATGAGCATGTTGCTCTATTGGATAGTAAATAAAATGATACCCATGCGTGTGAGCAAAGAGAGCGAACGTGTAGGACTTGACATGAGCCAGCATGGTGAGAGCTACAACTTTGCCGATGCCGAGGATGTAGACGATAACGGAGAAATGAAGTATTAAACGTATACGAGATGAATAAACTGCTTAAAGCCACCTTTTTCCCTACAGCTTTTAGACTTTAAGCCCAAGCACACTTGCTTTTTGTTGAGGCAAGTGTGCTTTTTTATTACACCACACAAGTTCTACATTCCTATTTATATACAAGCACCAACAAATATATTTTGTTTACATGGTTATTGTTGTAACTTTGCGATATATTTTAAGAAACACTTACTTACACCTATATATATATTATATATGAGTTTTACGTTTAAGCAATTCCACATCAACGACGAACATTGCGCCATGAAGGTTGGCACCGATGGGGTGTTGTTGGGGGCATGGGCCGACATTAGCGGTGCCACCCAGGTGCTCGACATTGGGTGTGGTAGCGGACTTATTAGTTTGATGCTGGCACAGCGTGCACCATCGGCACACGTCGTGGGCATTGAAATTGATGCCGATGCTGCCAACGATGCAAGGGGCAACGTAGCCTCATCGCCATTTGCCAACAATGTAGAAGTGGTTACGGGCGATGCCTTGCATTTTGCACCACAATGCTTGTTCGACCTCGTTGTGTCGAACCCTCCTTATCACGAAGAGAGCCTACTGCCCCCTTCTGCCTTAAGAGCCAAAGCACGCCACACTTCGGGCGGCGGATTAACCTTTAGCGCACTTTTAGAAAGCGCCACCCGTTTGCTTAACAAAAAGGCAAAGCATGCTCGTTTTGCCGTGGTGCTGCCCACACAGGCTGCTCAACGTTTCACGACTCTTGCAGCTATCTACGGACTTAATCTTTGCCGAGAAACGAAAGTGGTGACGCGTCCCAACAAACCATGCAAACGCACTTTGCTGGAGTTTACACCGCACCCTATGGCGCCATGCACATCTACCCTCGTGCTCTTAAATGAGCATGGCGAACGTAGCAACGACTACAACCTTCTCTGCTCCAACTTTTATTTGTAATAAAGCCATCATACAACTTCAGTTGCCTCAACTTGCGGTTACTGCTGTTTTAATCTTACGCAAACTCCTGGCGTATCACGGCCGTGATAC
>DJEH01000100.1:19790-51014 GCA_002431845.1 Prevotellaceae bacterium UBA5903
GATACGAGCGTATCATGGGCGTGATACGCGCGTATCGTGGGCGTGATACGAGCGTATCACGGGCGTGATACGCCAGGAGCTTATGTATGCTTAGGCAGAAGCATACGTATGATAAGGCTACTAAAAGCCTTTTAAAGCATATATAAACACTTGATTTTCAAACTATTCGGCAAGAACAACAGACTCTAAAGACACCGCTCTTAAAATGGCCCAACGCCCCTTGCTTTTTTCTTCATCCTTATATTCAAGTATCCACTATGTGGCAAGACACCCTCATTGTTACCCCTAGCGAGCTTTTTAAATCGCTGCAAAATATATCCCCTTCGTGGCCTATCGCCATGCGCTACAACGCTTTGCGCAGAGTGCTAACCACAGCTGTTGAGCAGCAACTGGCCGATGTCACCATCAAACTGAGCGGCAGTTATGCCAAACTTGACTACTTGATTAAACTGCACAAGGTGCGCGAAAACGACCGCTCACTATCGTTTGCCATTAATGCCTTGCGCAAAAGGCTTGAAAAACAAGACATCACACCCAACGACGAGCTAAGCCGATGGTGGGAAACCGACCTTAAGGCGGTGGCACAATTTGTAAGCCTTACCTACGATACTCAAGTGCCCAACGAACTTGCTCAAATATGGAAAGATAAACCAGCCACAAGCATCGGCTCGTTAGGCAATTCGCTGGAAAAGAAGAGCTATGTAAAATGTATTGTAACGGACTTCGATAACAAACTGATACATGCCACCTGCGAGGATAACGACCAAACAATAAGCATTGCCTACACCGCCACCAACCAATATGTGCCAGGCGATTGGAGCTATCTGAAACGTTTGTTGCACAAAGGCATGATGCTCAACGTGATACGTCCACGAAAAGCAAAGGGTGGCGAGCTATTGCCCGAACTTATTATCATATTGCCCGACTATCTTGTTAATGTTACCTCTATTGCTGCTTGCTTTGACGAGGTGGGACAATCGCCCCTTGCCAACCTATTATCAATGCTTAGTCCATCGGCAAGCACAAAGCCCATGTTGCTTGGTAACTTTGCCGGACAATTGCTCGACGAGGAAACATTTCACCATGAACAAACGTATGCGCAAAGCATTAAAACTTTTTTTAAGAACAACGCATTGAGCATTGCTACTTGTCCAGACATAGACGAGAATTTTCACGTTGAAGCCAAGCAACAAAAGGCCAACATACACCAAATGCTCAGTTGTGACTTTAAGGAGCAAACATCTGCAAAGTTTAGGTCGGAACAAATTATTCTTGAGCCCTCGTTCTTTTCAGACATGATGGGCATGCAAGGACGTATGGATTTTCTCAACCTTAATTATCGCATTGTTATTGAGCAAAAGTCGGGCAAATGCCAATGGCGCCCCGGAGCTAAAGACCACGAATATGTGGGCAAAAAGGAGAGCCACTACGTGCAGTTGCTGCTATATCGTGCTTTGTTGCACTACGACTACAAGCAACTTAGTGCCGACGATATGCAGTCTTTTCTACTCTACTCTCGCTATGCCCATGGGCTCGACATGGCTACAAGTGCCCCCACACTACTCTTCGATGCAATTAAAATACGCAACCAATTGGCATGGTGCCAACAATGGTATGCTCAAGGAGGAGCACGGGTGCTCGAAACACTCACTCCCGAACAGATTTATCCCAAAGCCCATGGTCCGCTATGGCAACGCTTCAAACGTCCGCAAATTATGGATGTGTTGGGACCTATTCAGTCGGCATCGGCCCTCGAAAAGGCATACTATGCGCGGTTCATGCAATTTATTGCAAACGAACAAGCTTTATCGAAGATTGGAAACCGAACGAAAGAGAACGCTGGTTTTGCTGCCACATGGAACTGCTCAATTGAGGAAAAACGCGAGGCTGGCAACATATTTGAGAACATGGAGATTGACACTTCATCGCTAACAAGCAATGAGGTGAAAGACGTACGCTTTGTGCTTAAAACAAATGGCTCCGACCACACAGCCGACTTGTCGAACTTTAGGCGAGGCGACATTGCCTTTTTCTATCCCTATAGCAAAGGCACATTGCCCGATGCCACAAGCATTATGGTGTTTAGGTGTAGCATTACCGAACTCACTGCCAACCACGTAAACGTTCGACTGCGAAACGCTCAAACTAGCCGCCATATTTTTGAGTATTTCAACGATAAGGTGTGGGCTATGGAACACGACTTTTTGGACTCATCATACAATGCGCAATATCGTGGTTTACAAGCCTTTTTGTCTGCACCACAGGTACGACGCAACCTGCTATTAGGCCAACAAGAGCCACGCATAGACCGCTCTATACAACGCATTGGCGAGTATGGCAACGAGGAGTTTAACACGCTTGTCGGGCATGCCATGCAAGCCCGCGACCTCTACTTAATTATCGGTCCTCCGGGTACAGGCAAAACCTCGTATGGCATGAAAAACTTACTTGTTGAGGAACTACAACACAAAGGTAGCAACGTGCTTTTGCTCTCGTACACCAATCGTGCTGTAGACGAAATATGCAGCAAACTCTTAGAGATTGACGGACTCGACTTTATACGCATCGGTAGCGACTATAGTTGCGAACCTGCCTACCGCCCCTACCTACTGAGCGAACGCATTGAACAAATGGAGCAGCCAAGCAGGCAACGTGTGCTCAACCTAATAAGTAGAACCAGGGTGTTTTGTGGCACTACCACCGCTCTTTCGGCATCGATTTCACTACTCAGTATCAAGCACTTTAGTCTTGCCATTGTAGACGAGGCTTCGCAAATACTCGAACCGCATTTGTTAGGACTGCTCAGCGCCACCACGCCACAAGGCGAAAGTGCTATCCGTCGCCTTGTGCTTATTGGCGACGAAAAGCAATTGCCCGCTGTGGTGCAACAAAGCGAACGAGAGTCGGAGGTGAACAACCCTATACTCAACAATATTGGTCTTTCGAACTGTCGTTTATCGCTCTTTGAGCGTTTGCTGCACCTATATGCCTATTTACCCAACGGAAGTATTAACGAAGAGGTGTGCCACATGCTTACCCGACAGGGACGTATGCACCACGACATTGCCAACTTTCCGAGCCAACATTTCTACGAAGGTAAGCTGTGCGAGGTGCCTTTGCCCCACCAAATTGAACCCACCCAAGCGGTAACTAACAAGCAGTCGGACATTGAACGAGCAGTGACATCGTGCCGTGTGTCGTTTTTGCATTGCACAGCCAATCTTACCCCTCAAGAGCCAGACAAGGTGAACACCACTGAGGCTCAACTTATTGCACAACTTGCAGAGCGCATATACAAACTCAATGCTAATAACTTTTCAGCACTCAAAACCATAGGTATCATCGTGCCCTATCGCAACCAAATAGCAACAGTGAGAACTGCCATTTCGCACCTTAACATAAAAGGACTGAACAACATTACAATCGACACCGTAGAGCGATATCAGGGCAGCCAACGCGACTACATTATTTATGGATTTACCGCAAAGCACAAGTACCAATTGGCTTTCTTGACCAACCACGAATACCGCGACGAACGCACAGGAAGTGTTATCGACCGCAAACTAAACGTGGCAATGACGCGTGCTCGTAAGCACTTGCTTCTTGTGGGCAATGCCGAACTGCTCTGCAACGACTTTACATTTAGAAAGTTGATAGAATATGCAAAAAGCAACAACAATTTTTTTTGCATAGAAGAAAAAATGCACGCAAAACAAAAACAATGATTAACGATTTCAAACACTATTAGAAGCCATAAAATGCGCTTAATACATTGATTTTTCGTAATTTTGCATTCCATTGTGGGTTGTGCATCCATGCCATGCCCTAAAAAACTTATATATGACCATAGTGAAACTGAAAAAAAATATGCCTCAACCATCCTTCTCGCTTATTGCCGACTTTGATGGTGATATGCAGAAACTCATTGACACCCCTTTCGACCCTTCACTTCCTGCCATTGCCCTACGCAACATGATGCTGTTCCCCGGCGTGGTAGGCTCTGTTACCATTGGCCGCCCCATGAGCATGAACGTTATTCAGCAAGCCTTTAAAAAGGATATGTTGATTGCTGTGTTATCTCAAAAAGATGCCGATGTAGACCGCCCTAAGAAGGAAGACCTTTATGACCAAGGCGTTGTGGCTAAGGTGATGCGAGTGGTTGACATGCCTGGTGGCAATGCCATGGCCATTCTACAATGCTACGGACCCGTTATGCTCAAAAGCCTCAAAACACGAAGCAACAGCATGAGAGCCGAAGTAGAGGCTATAAAGGAAACTATATACGACAAAGACGACGAAGAGTTTTTGGCACTTGCCGATGCTTGTAAAGATAGCGTGCTACGCTTTTTGAGATATAGCGAAGAAATGCGCTCTGAAGAAGCCTCATTTGCTATCAACAACATTACTCACCCTGTATTTCTTGTCAACTTTATTTGCTCTAACTTGCAAATTTCGCAAGAAGACAGATACACGCTCTTTCAACTGCACGACTTGCGCGAACGTGCATACAAGTTGCTTGAAATTCTGAATAAAGAGTGCGAATTTGCTAAGATAAAACTCGACATTAAGAACCGAACAAGTGCCGACCTTGACCGTCAGCAACGCGATTTCTTCTTGCAGCAGCAAATTAAAAATATCCAAAACGAACTCGGCGAGAATGGTGACAACGACGATATTTCGGAACTCGAAAAGAAGGCATCTACCATCAGCTTTCCACCTAAGGTTGAAACAACCTTTAAGCGCGAGCTGAATAAACTTAAGCATACGCCTACACAGTCGCCCGACTATAACGTGCAACTGAACTATCTGCAAACCTTGTTGTCGCTACCTTGGAGCACTTACTCTGAGGATAACCTTGACATTCAGAATGCAGAAAAGGTGCTCAATAGCAACCACTATGGCATGACCAAAGTGAAGGAACGCATATTGGAGCACTTGGCATTGTTGCGCTATTCAACAAGCACCAAAGCCCCCATTATCTGCTTGGTAGGCCCTCCGGGTGTCGGAAAAACATCGCTCTGTAAGAGCATTGCACAGGCATTAGGACGCAAATATGCTCGTATCTCTTTGGGAGGTGTACACGATGAAGCCGAAATACGCGGACACCGCCGTACCTACATTGGTGCCATGCCCGGACGCATTATCAAAGCTTTGGCTAAAACCGAAACAAACAACCCGCTTTTTGTTCTTGACGAGATAGACAAAGTGTCTGAAGGGGGCAACGAGGGAGCACCTTATAGCGCACTGCTCGAAGTGCTTGACCCAGAACAAAACGTTGCTTTCCACGACAACTATTTGGATGTAGACTACGACCTCTCGCAGGTGTTCTTTATAGCTACAGCTAATAGTTTGCAAACCATTCCTCGTCCGCTACTCGACCGCATGGAGGTTATCGAAGTGGAAGGTTATCTTACTGAAGAGAAGCGCGAGATTGCCCGTCGCCACCTCATTCCGAAAGAGAAAAGAATGTATAAATTTGGCGAAAAAGCGAACCTCAACTTCACGCCTAAAGCCGTAGACTTTATCATTGAAAGATACACACGAGAGAGCGGTGTGAGACAATTGGAAAAGACTATACAAAAGGTGTTCCGCAAGGTTGCTTACCTCACCTCAACAAGCCAAGACGAAACGATGCCCTACATAGGCAAGAGCTTAAAGCCTGCCGACATTGAGCAGCTGCTGGGCAAACCTATCTTTAGTCGCGACAAATATCAAGGCAACCAATATGCTGGTGTGGTAACAGGATTGGCATGGACAGCTGTGGGTGGTGAGATATTATTTATCGAAACAAGCGTAAGTCGCAGCAGAGCTGCTAAACTCACACTTACGGGCAACTTGGGCGATGTAATGAAAGAAAGTGCGGTGCTTGCACTCGAATACATCAAGGCGCATGCCGACTTCCTTAACATTGACTACAGAGTGTTTGACCATTGGGGCATTCATATCCATGTGCCCGAAGGAGCTACTCCTAAAGACGGACCATCAGCTGGCATAACGATTGCAACATCCATTGCCTCTGCACTTACACAACGACGCGTGCGCGACCATATTGCCATGACTGGCGAAATTACCTTGCGTGGCAAAGTGCTGCCCGTTGGTGGTATCAAGGAGAAGATATTGGCTGCTAAGCGTGCAGGTATTACCGACATCATGATATCTGAAGAAAACCGCAAGGATATTGAAGAAATCGAACCACGCTATGTTGAGGGCGTTTCGTTCCACTTTGTAAACGACGTGAAAGAGGTGCTCGACTTTGCTCTACTTAAAGAAAAGGTAGACAATGCTATCGACCTTAATGCCGCTATCAACGACGATACGAAAGACGATGCTACCGAACAACATAAGGGCGATAGCGATGTTGCAGTAAGACTAATGAAAGAAAAAGCATAGAGACTACACACATACATGGATTTTCAACTTCAACATACCAGTGGCAGTGCAAGAGCTGGCCTCATCACTACTGACCACGGACAAATACACACCCCAATATTTATGCCCGTAGGCACTGTGGGTAGCGTAAAAGGGGTTCACTTGCGCGAAATAAAAGAGGACATTAATGCCGAAATAATCCTTGGCAATACTTACCACCTCTACCTCCGTCCGGGACTTGACATCATTGAGAAAGCTGGCGGACTGCACAAGTTTAATGGTTTTGACCGCCCTATGCTTACTGATAGCGGTGGGTTTCAAGTGTTTTCGCTTTCGGGCATTCGCAAACTAAGCGAGGAGGGATGCGAGTTTCGCTCACACATTGATGGTAGCAAACATTTCTTTTCGCCCGAAAGAGTAATGGACATTGAACGCACCATCGGCGCTGACATTATGATGGCATTTGACGAATGCCCCCCTGGTACGGCCGAATATAGCTATGCTCGCAAAAGCCTTGACCTTACGCATGGATGGATGAAACGATGCTGGAAGCGCTTTAACGAAACAGAACCTAAATATGGTTACAAACAAGCGTTGTTTCCCATTGTTCAGGGTTGTGTGTACAAAGACCTCCGACAAGAGAGTGCACACTTTATGAGCGACTTTGGCGCCGAAGGATATGCTATAGGTGGGCTGGCTGTTGGCGAACCTGCCGAAAAGATGTACGAGATGATTGAAGTGGTCAATGACATATTGCCCACTGATCGCCCACGCTACTTAATGGGAGTGGGAACGCCCGTAAACATCCTTGAAGGCATAGAACGCGGAGTGGACATGTTTGACTGCGTAATGCCTACACGCAACGGACGCAACGCTTGCCTATTTACAGCTGAAGGCATTATTAACATGCGCAATGCTAAATGGGCTGATTGCTTTGAACCAATCGACCCTATGGCACACTGCTTTGCCGACATTCAGTACACCAAGGCTTACCTTCATCACTTGTTTAAGGCAAAGGAACTGCTGGCTATGCAAATAGCTTCAATACACAACCTTGCCTTCTATCTTTGGTTGGTACGCGAGGCTCGCAAACAAATTATTGCTGACAACTTTAGCGCATGGAAAGCTAACATGGTTGAGAAACTTTCAAGGCGCTTGTAAACATGTATATTTGCACCAAGGCTCATACTTTAATGTGTAAGTCTTGGTGTTAGTATTTGAATAACATTTAGAGTTTTTTGTGCAGCAAACTGGATGAATAAGAAATATCTCTTTTCACCTTGTCGTTGCAACCAAACTCCCTTATACATTCTTCTAAGTAAGACCGAAAAAGTGAAAAGTTTGTTACATTCATTTCGCAATCTTGCCCATTTTTTTAAGCGCTCTGCAAACAAAGGCAAAGACGAGCAAACAACTACTGCCACTTCAGCTACGCAGGATAATGGCAAAGGCTTCAAGCCTTTACTTGGAAAACTTGACAGATATATCATCTTCAAGTTTATCAGCACTTACATCTTCTTAATAGCCATTATCATTGTGATTGCAGTGATTTTTGACTTTAATGAAAACATTGACAAGCTAACACAAAGCCATGCAGCTGCAAGCAAGATTGCACAATATTACATGAACTTTGTGCCTTATTTTGCCAATCTTTTCAGCCCATTGTTTGTGTTTATTGCCGTTATTTTCTTTACATCGAAATTGGCTGATAAATCTGAAATCATAGCCATGAAGAGTACGGGCATGAGCTTCAGACGCTTGTTGCGGCCCTATATGTTTACAGCGGCATTGATAGCCATCAGTTCTTTTCTGCTTGGCGCATACGTCATACCTAAAAGCAATGTGGCACGTGTTAATTTTCAGAACCGATACATTAAGAAAAAAACTGACATTACCTCTGTTGACAACGTGCAGATGCAAGTTGATACAGGCGTTGTGGCATATATTACGCACTTTGACAATATTACGAAAAGTGGTTATGGTTTCTCGCTTGATAAGTTTGTTGAAAAGAAATTGGTGTCGCATCTTACCGCGCAAACCATACAATATGATACACTTTCAGACCACAGATTTTCGTGGACACTGAGAATGTACGAAATTAGAACTGTAAAAGGTATGCGCGAGGTACTTGAAAGTGGAGACAAACTTGACACCACGATTGTGATGGAACCTAAAGATTTCTTTTACGTGCGCAACCAACAAGAAACCATGACCCTGCCTGAACTAAAGGAATTTATTGCACGGCAACGACTGCGTGGGGCTGACAAGATAAGCACTTTTGAGGTGGAATATTACAAAAGATTTGCTACACCTTTTGCAGCTTTTATCTTAACCTTGATAGGAGTTTGTCTGTCAAGCCAAAAGCGCAAAGGTGGCATGGGTATGAGTTTGGGAGCTGGGTTGGCTCTTAGTTTTACATACATCTTGTTCCAAACGGTTTCATCGTCATTTGCCACCAACGCAGGACTTGATGCATGGATTGCTATGTGGATGCCAAATGCCATATTTGCAATAATTGCACTTGTACTATACTACCGCACACCTCAATAAGTTAGGATTATTGGGCCTACTTACTTTCTGGCTCTATTATACGATCATATATACTACTTAACCATTTTGCAGTATGACTACTGACAACGACAATAAAGACTACATTACTGAAGATATACAAGATGTGTTTTTTGAAGATCTTGACCTCTCTGACAATGTGCTTGATGCACTCTACGACATGAGATTTGAGAAATGCACTCCCGTACAAGCTCAATGCATCCCCTATATTCTTGAACATAAAGATGTGTTAGGCGTTGCACAAACAGGTACGGGAAAAACTGCTGCTTACTTGCTACCATTGCTTACACTGCTTGAACGCGATGAGCATCCTGCTGATGCGGTAAACTGCTTAGTAATAGCTCCTACACGCGAGTTGGCACGACAAATAGACCAAGCTCTACAAGGCTTTGCTTACTATACAAACGTGAACGCTGTGGCTGTGTATGGCGGTAATGATGGCATCAGATATGAGCAAGAACGCAAATCGCTGCAAGCTGGCGCCGACATCGTATTGGCCACTCCAGGCCGACTTATCACCCATTTGCAATTGGGCACACTCGACCTTAGCAGAACTACTCACCTTGTGCTCGACGAGGCCGACAGAATGCTCGATATGGGATTTGCAGAGGACATTCTCACCATTGTTAAGAATATGCCTAAAAAGAGACAAACCATTATGTTCTCTGCCACCATGCCTCCTAAGATTGCCGAACTTGCTCGCACCGTAATGAACAATCCGGTTGAGGTAGAAATTGCTGTTTCAAAACCTGCAGAGAATATCCAGCAAAGTTTGTTTGTTTGCCATGAAAGCGATAAAAACATTGTACTTAAACACATCTTTAACGAACAACCTCCGAAACGTGTTATTTTGTTTTGCTCATCCAAGCAAAAGGTGAAGGAGTTGGCTATTCTGCTTAAACGCAAAGGATACAATGCACGCGCCATGCACTCAGACCTTGAACAAGCTGAACGCGACGAGGTGATAAACCTTTTTAGAGCACAAAAGATTGATGTATTGGTTGCCACGGATATCGTTGCAAGAGGACTTGATATTGACGATATCACAATGGTAATAAACTACGATGCACCCCACGATGCCGAGGACTATGTACACCGCATAGGCCGAACTGCTCGTGCTGGAAAAGAGGGCAAAGCCATCACATTGATTGGCGAAAAAGACCTTCGAGCCTTGTCGATGATAGAACAAACGCTGAAAATTAAAATACCAAGAGAGGAGCTGCCAAAGGATGTAAGACCCATCCAAAAAAACAATGAGCAACGCGGTAAACCTAACAGAAGTTATGGCCAGGGGAGGACTGATAAGCATAAAAAATATCACTCAACAGCAAAAAGCCAAAATAACTCTCAACATGCTAATAACAAGCATGGACAAACTAATGATGGAGAAAAATCTGCCAAGCATAACAACTGGCACAAGAGGCATCAACAGAAAAGAGTTAATAACAAACCAACAAGCAACAACGAGAGCAACAAATAGCCCCCTATACAAACATGACTAAACTATTAACCAACAAAGAGAGGATATTACACGTTTTGAAAACACGTAACGTATCATTCTTTGAATGTTGCATAACACTGTGCCTTACATCAATAATTTTGATGATTGCTTGCACATTCTCGTCTGCTACCGCGCAATGCATACGTCCGAAAGTGCGGTTTCATTTAGAAGATAGTCCTTATCGTCCTTACTATAACAATCTGTTAAGTGGCTTTATGCAGTCGGCCACTCCACAAGATACCTTGAACGGATTTTTGCAAGCTCCTATCATTGGAGACCCTCTTTTGGTATATGTTGGTGAGAAAGATTCTACGCAATTTATGGCATACGCATCTACTTATAGTTTGCAAAAGCAGGTGCCCAATGAATATGAAGCTGAGTTTAAGCGATATGGCATTCATGCCGACATTAAGCAGATGCCTACTTACTGCACACAAATATACACCTACCCAGATACAACTGCAAGCAAGGGCTTTTTGCTTGATATTGACAATGCTTCATGGGGAGCTACGAATGAAGACATGGACGTGGTGTTTATTGACAAACAAACTATCAGGGCATACAAACGTAGCTATATTGCAGAAAAAGATATTCCCGATTTATTTTACGTAGCACACTTTTCTCACCCTTTTCATCAATGGAATATCCGACGCGAAGTAGTAAAACTTGAAAATGGTAGAAAAGAGAAGCGATGCAAAGTGGCTCTATTCTTTAATCTCAAGAGCAATGATAAACTTATGGTACAATCATACGTTTCGAACATCAGCACAAACAACGCTCTGGCTCAAATTAATATTAAAGGATTGAACATCAACGATAAGCGCAAAAACGCTGTTGTAAGCAAAGACAAACAAAGTCTTTTGGCTCAAAACGAACCTTCAAACTCTTCAAATTCGGCTAAAAAGAACGAAAGAGATACAAGGTTTAGCACCCAATCTGTTGCCAACGCTAATAGTTATACTAAAAAAGCAAGTAGCAACAATAATAGCAATTCAAATGCATACGTTGTTAATAGCGATATCATCGAAGTGTCTACGCGCAATGCCGAACTTAAAGCGGCATTTAGTGCTGCATTGGCTCAACTAAAAAGCAAGGCCATTAAGAAACACTTTGCAAATGCTATTGAGATGATTGACTTTGCTGCCCAACATTATCTTAAAGCAACTCATACAGAACAACAAACTGCCGATGCCACAGACTCACTTGCATTGAAATATGCCAACCAACTATTTAATGGTACAGAAAACAACCTTTCTATTGAACAAACAGCGTGGTTCTTCTTCAACGCAATGGGCTTTGTTCCTACGAAAGATGGCGATGCCATTAGCTACCAACTTGTGCGACCCATGTTTAACGTTGTTACCTTGCACCTTCCACGCGAACGACGTTTTATCATTCACTGCAAACGCAACACAGCACAAAACAAATACATTGAAAAAGCCAATATGCTGCGTCAAGCTCCTCTTGACGACCTTAAGATTTCGCAAGGCATGCTGAATAGAGGTGGTATTATGGAAATTGTTATGACAAAAAACAAAGCAAACAATGAGTATGAGTAAAGAGTGAACTTTGTATGAAACTATACATGCATAATCAAAACGAAACGGCGCACAATATAACTCTTAAAAAATTTCTACAATTGTAAAAAAACATCTATATTTTTTCACATAAGAAGCGCCAATTCACAAAAAAAATTATTCACATGTAGTTTTAGTGCATTTGCTTGTTTTATTCAAAAAACAAGGTTGTATATTTGTAGAAGAATATGAGGGAAGAGGGCCAACGCTCCCTTCACTACAACAATAGTTGGATAACATTATCATTCATCGTAATAGTGCATCCAACAACATACAATCATACATTGCGAAGCATAGCATGCACACACTTACACAACATGCTATCTTTGAGAACTTAATGCTATTGCTTTCTTTATGAAAAAACTGCTATATCTATTATTCACTATTGCAATTTGCTCTTCGTGTGCAGAACAATACAACATTGCAGGCAACTCTAACGTGTCTTGCCTTGATGGACGTATGCTCTATCTGCGAATTAGCTCGAACAATGACAACGTGCGCCATAGCACGCAGCAAATTGTAAGCGTTTGCCTTGATTCGTGCAAAGTAATTCATGGTCGGTTTAATTTTGAAGGCGATGTAGACTCGGCAATGATGGCTATGATATACACTGGTAATCAATGCGTAATGCCTTTAGTTCTTGAAAATGGCAATCTTAACATACAAGTGGACAATGCCACACAACGCGTTTCGGGCGGTCCGCTCAACGACAAGTTATACAGTTTCTTTAAGAAGCGTAGCAGACTCGACAACGAACTTTGGGAAGTGCAACAACTTACCATGCGCATGATGCGCGAAGGTTTTTCGCCTATTGAAATACAAAAGAAAGTAGGAAAGAAAACCGAAAAACTCAACAAGAAGACCGAGGATTTAGAAACACGCTTTGTTATGGAGAACTATAACAATGTGTTGGGGCCTGGTTTTTTCAGACTTTTATGCAGCCAATTCCCTGTGCCTGTTATGACAGAACAAATACAACACATCATAAATAGCGCCCCATCGCATTTTCTTAACGACCCATACGTAAGGAACTATATAAGACAAGCCAACTTGCAAGCTAAAATGCAGCAACAAGCTATTGAAGCTAAACATGCCATGCAGCAGATTGAACAACAACCTTAATAACACGTTGGTTGTGCAAACTCTAAATTCGACTACTCAAATGCTTGAATAATACTCACCCAAACAATAAGATATGTGAGCAGAGCGGTAAGGTAAACAAAACAAGTTTACTTTACCGCTTTGCTTATTTTGTAAAACAAGCAAAAAGTTGTACATTTGCTTGGAACAATCTAACACCGTATGGCTATGATAGCAAACGAACAAACATATCAACAAATAGAGCGTGCGCTACGCAAAGCTGCATCTAAGTTTTCGCCCGACGCTGAAACAATACCTCTTACAGACCTCTACGTACAAGTGAAGCAAGAAAGTGGTGAACTTAAAATCTATGATGACGATGACAACGAACTCACGCGCTGTGTTGTAGAAGAATGGATTGGCAATACAGACGAGGACTTTTATACCGCCATTCGTCCTATTATTATTAAGAGCATCAAAAACATTAAGGATATAACCGAAAATGTTGCTATCCTTAAACCTTACTCTTACGTACTTATGGACGATGAGTACGAAACTATTGACGAATTATACCTTGTTGATGACGATACAATCCTTATTAGTGGAAAACTTATGGAAGGCCTTGACAATGACCTTGAAACCTTTTGGGAGCAACTATCTAAAGAAGAATAACTCCACAATTACTACCGATATTTATACGCTGAAATAAAATTAACATACATATTATGAACATTAAACACACTCTTGCACTTGCCACAGCTATCGTGAGCATGCAACTTTGTGCTCAAGAACAAACTAATTTATCCCTCGTGCCAAAACCTGCGCATATTGAAGAGGGACAAGGCTCTTTTACCTTTTCAAAACTTGTTAAGGCTTCTGCCGACGAGTATGCAGGCGATAGTATCAATTGGGTGCTCTCTAATTTCGAAAAAAACTTTACTGCCACTACAGGCACGCAGTTCAAACATGTCAAGAAAGGAGCTAACTTACAATTAAAACGCAATCAATCTATCAGCACCGAGGGCTATATACTGCAAATTACTCCCACGCAGATATGCATTGAGGCTTCTCGTCCTGCGGGCTTTTTCTATGCCTTGCAAACATTGCAACAATTGCTCCCCACTCGCTCGGTTATGGCTGGTGTAATAAACGATACTGCCACCACCTACACATTGCCAGTGGTCAAAATAGAGGATTCACCTCGCTTTGCATGGAGAGGATTTATGCTTGATGAAGGTAGGCATTTCTATGGCAAAAAAGAGATAAAGAAGATTTTGGATGTAATGGCAGCCTACAAGCTCAATCGTTTTCATTGGCACTTAACAGAAGACCAAGGATGGCGTATTGAAATCAAAAAATACCCTAAGCTGACCGAAGTTGGAGCTTGGCGACACAGCAAGGTACTTGCACATGGTAGCACCGTGCCCGACGGCGAACGCTATGGTGGCTACTATACGCAAGAGGAGGCACGCGAGATTGTAAACTATGCCAAAGAGCGTTTCATTGAAATTGTGCCAGAAGTAGACATTCCTGGGCACTCTCAAGCTGCAGTTGCATCATATCCCGAAATGCTTGCTTGCGATCCTCAAAACCATCACGAAGTATGGTTAAGCCAAGGTGTTTCGGCTGATGTCATCAACGTGGCAAGCCCCAAAGCGGTTGATTTTGCCAAAGATGTAATAGACGAACTAACAAACATATTCCCTTTTGGCTATATACACTTAGGAGGCGACGAATGCCCTACATACAAATGGGAACGCAACAACGAATGCCAAAAGCTACTCAAACAATTAGGCTCTAAAAACTATCGTGACCTACAAATAAACTTCTACTCTCAGCTTAAACAATATGTGGCACAAAAGCCTAAAGACCAGCAACGTCGCCTCATCTTTTGGAATGAAGTGTTGCATGGTAACACAACTTCGCTCGGAAAAGACATCACTATTATGGCATGGATAGGTGCTGATGCTGCCGCTAAAGATGCTGCACAAAAGGGCTTTACAACCATTCTTTCGCCACAAATACCCTACTACATTAACCGCCGACAAAGCAAGGATGTATGGGAACCACGCTCACAAGGTTACGGAACAGAAACAGTTGAAGCTGTTTATAACTACGTGCCCATGAAAAATGTTAATAGTGACCTACAAAAGCAATATTTAGGTGTACAAGCCAATTTTTGGACAGAATGGGTAGAAGATGCTTCTACCGTGAACTACTTGATGCTACCTCGCCTTGCTGCAGTTGCTGAAGCTGCATGGACACCACAGCAACAGCGTAACTACGCAGACTTTGTGAAACGTATGCAAAAAGAACCTTCGTTTTACAATGCTAAAGACATGAACTACGGCAAACACATATTTCTGAAATAAAACAATAAGAAAAGAGAGGCAATGAGTTCGCTGCATTGGCTCTCTTTTTTATATTTCACTCTTCATTCATACACTTGATTACATGATATTATCTGCCAAATCCGACCCTATGGGCAATGCGATATTAGACTATGCTACACATGGTAAAGCACTGCACCAACTATGTGTTAAATCAACACTTTTTGATGATGATGAAATGCCTGTAGACAATCTCTTTAGAACCGAACTCCAAATGCCTACTATTGAACGCACAGCCTTGCATTTATGCAAGGGAAACGTGCTTGATGTAGGTGCTGGCGCAGGATGTCACACACTTGTTCTTGAACAAAAAGGACTAAATGTAACCTCTATCGACATCTCTCCACTCTCCACTCAAGTGCGTCAAATGCGTGGAGCAAAGCACGCACTATGCGCAGACTTCTTTACCGACAACTTTGGCAATAACTTCACCACAATTCTTATGCTTATGAACGGATTGGGCATTGCCGGGAAGCTCGAAAATCTTGCTTCTTTGCTCTTACGTTGCAAAGAACTTCTCGCTGAAGATGGTAAAATACTTGCTGATTCGTCCGACCTTCGCTACATTTTTGAGGATGAAGATGAAGACGATATTAGCACTTGGAATAGCTCTAACAACTATTACGGCGAAGTAGACTTTCAGATGGTTTATGGCAATTGTATTGGCAAGCGCTTTGATTGGCTATACGTTGATTTTAGTACTCTCAACCATATAGCCAAGCAATGCGGCATGCAAGCAAACATTATTAAAGAAGGGGCGCACTACGATTATTTGGCAGAAATAAGATTGAAATAAAAGCATTTTTTTCAAACTCTATTATTCAAACATAAAAAACATATAGATAAAATCAGAAAAAAGTGCAGTAGGGATAGTTATCACCTACTGCACTTTTTCTTACTCAAGCAGACATCCAAGCATATTTTTGAATAACTACTTATCTATTGCAATTAGCTATTTGTATCTTATTTCAATAGCTCTTTAAGTTTCTCTTCTACACCTTCAGCGCCCAGGTTGCTTGCTACAATCTTACCATCAGGACCAATGAGCAATGTTGCAGGAATAGCGTCTATGCCATAAGTGCTTGCAGCAATACTTTGCCAACCTTTAAGATCTGAAAGATGATGCCAAGGGAGTTCAAGCTTTTTAATTGCTGCAACCCAATTGTCTTTGTTGTTATCAAATGAAAGACCTACAATGTCAAAACCTTTATCCTTATATGTGTCATAAAGTTTCTTTACCGCTGGCATTGATTTACGACAAGGGCCACACCACGATGCCCAAAAATCGATAAGAACGTACTTTCCTTTACCTACATACTCAGACAATTTGTGAGTTTTGCCATCAGTGTCTTGCATTTCAAGGTCAGTAAACATGGTGCCAACTTTCTGTCGTTTCCAGGCCTCCATACGACTTTTAATTCCGTTAGCAATTGAGGTTGTCATGTAAACAGGGTTGCCTTCTTCAACAAGTTTGATGAGTTGTTCGCGGTCCATACGCGAGTACACTCTCGTAAGGAAGAGAGCTGGGAACTTCATGTTTCTATTTTGTTCGCAACACTCTTTAGTGAGGTCTACAATTTTGTTTTCAATGGCCCAATACTCTTTCTGCACACGTTTTTTTACAGAATCAGGAACTTGCTGACCGGCCTTTGTATACTTGTCGTAAGCCTCATTAAGAGCGCCTATTTTGTTACGTTCGCGGCTAATCTTTTCGCCCCACAACCCTATACCATCGTTTTCAGCTGAGCCTGACGGACGACCTGTTTTAAAGTCTATGGTAACATTACCATCAAGCATCAAGGGCACAGCAAACTGTCGTGAAGACATCACATAAGCAAAGATGTCGCCATTTGCATCGCCTGCAAACTCAAACTTACCATCCTTTACCTCTACGCTGTCAAGTTGTTCTTTCTCGCCTACATGATAGAGGTAAACCTTTTTTGCACCTTCAGGAGCATTGCCCTTCACGGTGTACTTTTGCGCCATTACTGGCAGTGCAAGCAAGGCGCAAAGCATCAAAGCATACTTTTTCATTATATATTTGTTTTAAATATCTGTTTTCAAAGGGCAAAGTTAATGAATGTCGTGCAAAATGCTTACATTTGCAACACAAAAAGGATGCACAATAGCAATTAAAAGCATTGCTAAACAAAAAAGATATTTGCAATATCCTTTATATTTAAGAATAAACAAAAACTTGCAAACTGCAATGGAAAAGAGCGATAGTATAGTTATTATACCTACCTACAACGAAAAAGAAAACATCGAAAATATTATCCGTGCCGTTATCGGCCGTAAAGAGCACAACTTTCACATTCTTGTTATTGATGATGGTTCGCCCGATGGTACTGCAGACATTGTTAAAGGCTTGATGGCTGATGAATTTAAAGATAAACTACACATTATTCAGCGCACAGGCAAATTAGGTCTTGGAACTGCCTATATCACAGGTTTTAAGTGGGCATTAGAGCATGGATATGATTATATCTTTGAGATGGATGCCGACTTTAGCCATGCCCCCAAGGATTTGCCACGCCTATATGATGCATGTGCCAAAGATGGCTTTGACGTTGCAGTAGGTTCGCGCTATGTTAGCGGTGTTAATGTTGTTAATTGGCCTATGGGACGCGTACTGATGAGCTACTATGCCTCTAAGTATGTACGTTTCATCACAGGTGTACCCCTTCACGACACCACAGCCGGATTTGTATGCTACAAGCGTAAGGTGCTCGAAACCATCAACCTCGATGCTATTCGTTTCAAGGGCTATGCATTCCAAATAGAAATGAAATTCACTGCCTATAAGTTTGGCTTTAAGATTAAAGAAGTGCCAGTTGTGTTTGTCAATCGCGAGTTGGGCACAAGCAAAATGAGCGGTGGCATCTTTAGCGAAGCCCTCTTTGGTGTGATGCGCCTACGTTGGGCAGCAATGACAGGTGGACTCAAACCTATAAAGAAATAATAGTCTTACAATAGAACTGATAACAAATGGTAAATATGCGAATAAGAACAAGCAAAGACTTGGCATTATTCGCATATTTAGCATTAAGTATAGATGCTCATTAAAAACATTCATTATGCACTTTCGTACACAAATCAAGAATGCCATCATCGTTAATGAAGGCAGGCGTTTTTTGGGAACACTCGTTATAGACGACGACCGCATAGATGAAATTATCGAAGGGGCCGACAGCGAGCCTATCATACCTGTAGACAAGACAATCGATGGAACTGGATGTTATGTTTTACCAGGTATTATTGACGACCACGTGCACTTTCGCGATCCAGGATTGACTCACAAAGGCGATTTTTGTTCTGAAAGCAGAGCTGCTGCTGCAGGTGGTGTGACTACGGTGTTTGATATGCCAAACTGCATTCCACAAACCACAACCGAAGAGGCATTCCAAGAAAAAATGCAAATTGCAGCTTCTAAAAGTGTGGTAAACTATGGTTTATTCTTTGGTGCCACAGCTGGCAATGCTTACGAACTTGGCAAGCTTAATCCACGCAAAGTAGCAGGCATAAAATTGTTTATGGGTTCATCAACAGGCAATATGCTCGTAGACAACGAGCGAAGCTTAGAAGCTATATTTGAAAGCGCACAGCTCCCCGTAATGACCCACTGCGAAGATACCGCTATCATAAATGCTAACATGGCCAAGGCTAAAGCGCTATATGGCGACGACCCCGAAGTATGCCACCATGCAGAAATACGCAGTGAGGAGGCTTGCTACCAGTCTACAGCACTTGCCGTACGGTTGGCTCAAAAGTTCAATGCACGCTTGCACGTGGCACATATTTCTACAGCTCGCGAACTTGAACTATTTAATGAAAACGACAATAGAATTACTGCCGAGGCTTGCGTAGGGCACCTTATATTTTGCGATGAAGATTACCATAAATTAGCCTCACGCATCAAGGTAAACCCTGCCATAAAAACAAAGGCAGACCGCGATGCACTACGCAAAGCCCTCTCGTCGGGCAAGATTTATACCATCGGAACAGACCATGCGCCACACACCATCAACGATAAAATAGGTGGTTGTGCAAAGGCTGCTTCGGGCATGCCAATCATACAATTTTCTCTTGTGTCTATGCTTGAGTTGGTAGATAAAGGCGTTCTTAATCTTGAACAATTAGTGTGCCTTATGTGTCATAATCCAGCCGAATTATTACAAATTGAAGGACGTGGCTACATACGCGAAGGATACAAGGCAGACGTTGTGATAGTTCGTCCCAACGCTCCTTGGCTTCTTACGCCCAACCGTATACAGAGCAAATGCAATTGGAGTCCGCTTGAGGGCCATGTGTTCCACTGGCGCGTAGAACGCACTATCTGCAATGGATTCTCAATATATAATCGTGGACACATTACAGACGAAAAATTTCGTGGTCAAGCAGTTTGTTACAACCGATAATGTAACTTTGATAAGCAATTTTTCAGGCAATAATAAAGAACAATATCTTATTATGATATACAAGATATACCAACTTTTCATCGCACTCCCTATCATTCTCATCGCTACCATTTTAACAGCCATCATCACGATTGTTGGTGGACTATTCAACGCTCACGTCTTTGGCTACTATCCTGGCAAAATATGGTCGCAACTTGTATGCAGAGTGTTGCTACTGCCTATTGAGGTAGTGGGACGCAACAATATCGACCACCATCAGAGCTACGTTTTTGTAGCCAATCATCAAGGTCCAATGGACATCTTTTTGATATATGGTTTTCTTGGTCGAAACTTTAAATGGATGATGAAAAAGGCATTACGCAAAATGCCGTTAGTGGGATATGCTTGCGAAAAAGCACGCCACATATTTGTTGATAAGTCAGGGCCTAAAGCTATCAAAGAAACCATTGAGAAAGCTCACGACACGCTTCAAGGCGGCACATCGTTGGTTGTTTTTCCAGAGGGTTCACGCACATTTACTGGGCATATGGGCATATTCCGTAAAGGTGCCTTTGTGCTTGCCGACGAGCTTCAGCTGCCCGTAGTGCCCGTCACCATAGATGGCTCATTTGATGTGCTTACGCGCATGGCTGGCATAAACTTTGTACACCGCCATCGCATGCGCCTAATCATACACAAGCCCATCTACCCCACCTCACATAGTGCAGAAGACATCAAGCAAACCATGCAGCAAGCCTACGACACTATTATGAATGCTCTGCCGAAAGAATATCAAGGATATGTAAAGAACGACGATCAATAATAGGTGGTAAATAAACATCTATAACGCCTACTTATACAATAAAAACACACCAATATTGTACTTTAGTTTATGCACAATATCGGTGTGTTTATTGTTTTATTTCGTTTCTGTATCAGCATTGCTACATGCTTTCTCTACTGCATCTTGCATAATCAAACCAGCTATTGTAAATCCAAAGATAGCCGTTATGTGCGACAAGCTACCATTTATCTGAGCCTTTGAGCTACACCATTCGTGGTTGAGCAATTCAGGGTCGCCTGGTCCATTCTCAGCCTTTGGACACAAGCAGGCTGCCGTTCCGCATGCATGGCTCCGCCCAAGGTTGGGTAGGAGTTCCTCGCTATATACGCACTTAAACTTTCGTGATGGAAACGTGCGCTGCTTCTTAAACTTTCTGCGTAACGCTGCACCAAGTGGGCAACCTTTAACCTTCCAAAATTCAGCCACTTCAACCTTCGTTGGATCTATTTTAAGTGCGGCTCCCATCGACGAGAAGAACTTTGCCTTTGTTTTGCAAGCATTGAGTATGAGCAAAGCCTTGTCTTGCAAGGAGTCTATGGCATCTACAATATAGTCGTAGCGCTCTATTTCAAATGTATCAGCAGTACTTTCTGTGTAAATTTTCTGCATGGCAGTGATATTTGCCTTGGGGTTAATGCTAAGCAAACGCTGCTTTAAAGCCTCAACCTTTACCATACCAACGGTTTCCATCGTTGCCATTATTTGGCGATTAACATTGGTAATACACACTCTATCAGAATCAACAATCGTCAAGTTCTTTATGCCCGAGCGTACCAAACTCTCTGCACACCAACTGCCTACTCCCCCCACACCAAAGATGATAACAGACTTCTCTGCCAATGCATCCATTGTTTCGGCACCGAGCAAACGCTCTGAGCGGTTGTATATAGCTTTTTCTATGCTTCCCATGCTTGTTTCAGTTGTTTAAAGTTTTCTGCAAGAGCTGTCATTGATGTAAAGAGGGCATTCGCCCCTTCGTTGAGCAGTGCACTTTCGGGCAATGGCCCCGTATTAACAGCTATTGTAAAGATATCAGCAGCCACCGCTGCACGCACTCCCAGAGGTGCATTCTCCACTACCATAGCCTCGTAGGGTTTTACACCAGCCTTTTCGAGTCCCATCAGATAAGGTTCGGGATTGGGCTTACCATGTTTTACATCTTGACTTGAAACCACAAGTTCGGGACTAAAAAAGCCAGGATAATTATGGTTTAAACGCTCTAACAACGATTTCTGCCCACTTCCAGTAACCACCACAATCGTTATTCCAGCTTGCTTCACCTCCTCAAGTACTTGCTCTGCACCTTGCATTTTAGGGGCTTCAGAACAAAGATTAAACAGTCTGCATTTCTCCTTATATATCTGTTCAATCTCCTCTTGAGTAGCATCTCTGTTCCAATATCTATGCGTAAGCATATTAATGGTTGATGCCCCCGTACGTCCTTCGTGCATATATACCTCTTCGGGCGTCATAGCCAAACCAAACTCCGTGCATACCTTCGACCACGACTTGGCATGATTGGGCATAGAGTCAAAGAGTACGCCGTCCATATCAAACAGCACAGCCTTTAGTTTTCTGCTTTTGTTAGCAAACAAAGGGTGCTTAGCCAAATAAGTTTCTATGTTACTTTTAAACGTCATCAACTTTTGATTTAATTACTTAGAAGGCGTTGCGCTTCTATAATTAAAAAAGAGTTTAAGAGTTTAGAACGCCATACGTGCATGTTTTTCTATAACCCTTAAACTCTTTTCGGAGCAAACTACACTTGTTGTAGTTGCAAAATGATTATTTCAACTTAGCTTTAATAGCTTCAGTTTCTTTCTCATAGCCAGGTTTGCCCAAGAGTGCAAACATATTTTTCTTATATGCTTCTACACCTGGTTGGTTAAACGGATTAACCTCGAGCAACAAGCCGCTAATGCCACATGCACGCTCAAAGAAGTAAATCATTTGGCCAAGATGATACTCATCAAGTGTATCAACACTTAAGCGCATATTAGGCACACCACCATCTACGTGAGCCAATTGTGTACCGAGTTCTGCCATCTTGTTTACCTCGTCTACACGCTTACCCTCAAGGAAGTTTAAGCCATCAAGGTTTTCATCATCGTGTGGGAAGAGCACCTTGTGCTTAGGATTTTCGATAGAAACAACGGTTTCAAAGATAGTACGTTCGCCCTCTTGTATCCATTGCCCCATAGAGTGCAAGTCGGTTGTAAAGTCTACAGCTGCGGGGAAGATACCCTTGCCATCCTTGCCTTCGCTCTCGCCATAAAGTTGCTTCCACCATTCGTTCATGTAGTGAAGTTTAGGTTGGAAGTTTACGAGAATTTCTATTTTCTTACCCTCTGCATAGAGTGCATTGCGCACAGCAGCATATTGTTCTGCAGGGTTCTCTTCAAATGGAACTTCAGGCGCAGTGAGCTTCTCCATATCGGCAGCACCCTTAACAAGTGCCTCAATGTCAAAGCCTGCACATGCTATAGGCAACAAGCCTACAGGGGTAAGAACTGAGAAGCGACCACCAACGTTGTCGGGGATAATAAAGCTCTTGTATCCCTCTTTATCAGCAGTTACGCGAGCTGCACCTTTCTTTGCATCAGTTACCGCAACGATAACCTTACGAGCCATTTCGATGCCGCGTTGTTCTTCGCATTGCTTACGCAACAAGCGGAAAGCAAGAGCAGTTTCAGTAGTAGTACCACTCTTTGATATATTGATTACACCAAACTTACGACCTTTGAGATATTCAGTAAGTTCGTAAAGATAATCTTCGCCAATATTGTTACCTGCAAAGAGAATTACAGGGTTTTTACCATCGTTTGTGAGCCATTCAAAACTGTTGCCTAAGGCTTCAATTACGGCACGTGCACCAAGATAGCTACCGCCAATACCTGCCACCACAATCGTGTCGCAGTTTTCGCGAAGCACTGCTGCTGTAGCCTTCAAGTCAGCCAAATGTTCGGGAGTAATGCTTGATGCCAAGTGCATCCAACCAAGAAAGTCGTTGCCAGCGCAAGTGCCTTCTTCAAGTGCCTTTTGTGCTGCTTTTACACGTGGTTCAAGAGCTTTCACTGCATCGGCTGCTACAAATTGTACAGCCTTGCTCACTTCTAAGCTAATATTTTTGCTCATAATAGTTATATAGAATATATATGTGCTATTTAGTTTTCGTTTGGCAAAGTTACTGCAAGGCGAGAGAAGTACAAAACGAAAGTTGAAAAACTTTTGTTTTTCAGTCATTAAAGTGTCTATAATCAACTCATATTGTGCAAAAACTACGCCTTTAAGCCATTCACAAAAAAACTCGAAACACTCAGTATGGTGGTTTCATACTGAATGTTTCGAGTAAGTATTTACAGTATCTATTTACTTAGCGAATAAAGAGTAATTCGCGATACTTAGGCAATGTCCACATTTCATCTTCAACAATAAGTTCGAGCTTATCAATGTGGTAGCGGATAGAATCAAAGTAGGGAGTAATGTCGTCGTGGTAGGCCACTGCCAATGCACGTACGTCTTCAATTTTATTCACTTGCTTACGCTTTTCAACCATTGCTTCAACGTTTTCGGCAACGAAACTTACGTGCTTATTGATTTTCTCAATAAGGTCGATGTTATAAGCAGTGAGTTCCTTTACCTTGGCAGGATCAGAGAATGCCTCTTGTATTTTATGCACATTGTCTACCAATTCGCTTTGGTATTTTGTTGCCACAGGGATGATGTGGTTCATGCAGAGGTCGCCAAGCACGCGTGCTTCAATTTGGATTTTCTTTTGATAAGTTTCCCACTTGATTTCGTTGCGTGCCTCAAGTTCGTGCTTGTTCATTACGTTCATGCTCTCAAACATCTTGATAGATGCTTCGTCGAGATAACGGTCAAAGATAACAGGGCACGAAGTTTCGCAGTCAAGTCCGCGACGCTTAGCCTCTTCCTTCCACTCATCGCTATAACCATTGCCATCAAAGTGGATTGGCTTGCAAGTTTTGATGTCTTGACGCAACACATCAAGGATTGCACTAACCTTGCTTTCGCCCTTTTCAATAAGAGCATCTACACGCGTCTTAAATTCGGTAAGGGCCTCAGCAACTGCTGTGTTCAATACTATCATTGCACTTGCACAGTTGGCTATTGAACCTACAGCACGGAACTCAAAGCGGTTGCCAGTAAAGGCAAATGGAGAGGTACGGTTACGGTCGGTGTTATCAACCATCAACTCTGGTATTTGTGGAATATCGAGTTTCACACCATGCTTGCCCTCGAGCGTAAAGAGTTCGTCCTTGGTAGAGTTTTCTACCTTTTCAAGTAGTTCGCTAAGTTGCTTGCCAAGGAAACTTGAAATGATTGCAGGAGGTGCTTCGTTTGCACCTAAGCGGTGAGCATTGGTTGCACTCATGATAGATGCTTTAAGCAAACCATTGTGCTTGTACACACCCATCAGGGTTTCTACGATAAATACAAGGAAGCGCAAGTTGTCTTCTGGAGTTTTGCCCGGACCATGAAGCAAGGCTCCAGTGTCGGTTGTCAAACTCCAGTTGTTGTGTTTACCCGAACCATTGATGCCTGCAAAAGGCTTTTCGTGTAAGAGACAACGGAAGCCGTGTTTGCGTGCTATCTTACGCATCAACGACATGATAAGCATGTTGTGGTCTACAGCCAAGTTGCACTCTTCAAAGATTGGTGCAAGCTCAAATTGGTTTGGAGCCACCTCGTTGTGACGTGTTTTGCAAGGGATACCCAACTCGAGTGCTTGAATTTCGAGGTCGCGCATAAACTCTTGTACACGTTCGGGGATAGCACCAAAGTAGTGGTCGTCCATTTGTTGGTTCTTGGCAGAATCGTGGCCCATTAAGGTACGACCTGTAAGCAACAAGTCGGGACGTGCTGCGTACAATCCTTCGTCTACCAAGAAGTACTCTTGTTCCCATCCCAAGTTAGCAGTTACGCGTGTCACGTTGGGATCAAAGTAATGGCACACGGCTGTTGCAGCCTTATCAACTGCTGCAAGGGCTTTTTTAAGAGGTGCCTTATAGTCGAGAGCCTCGCCTGTATAGCTTACAAAAATGGTAGGTATCATTAGCGTGTCGCCCACGATAAACACGGGTGATGCGGGGTCCCAAGCCGAATAGCCACGAGCCTCAAATGTTGAACGAATACCACCATTAGGGAATGAAGACGCATCTGGCTCTTGCTGAACAAGTTCCTTACCAGAAAAATCCTCTACCATGCCACCCTTAAAGTCGTGTTCTACAAAAGCATCGTGCTTCTCGGCTGTGCCTTCAGTAAGTGGTTGAAACCAGTGAGTGCAGTGGGTTACACCCATCTCCATAGCCCATTGTTTCATACCCTTTGCCACATCGTTGGCCACAGACAAGGGGAGCGCAGTGCCTTTTTCAATTACTTCGCGGAGCTGCTGGTAGGTCTTGATAGGAAGATACTTAAACATCTTCTCTTGGTTAAAGACATACTTTCCAAAGTACTCTGAGGGACGCTCTTTTGGCGCCTTCACTTCGAGGGGACGTTTTTTAAACGCCTCTTCCACGACTTTAAATCGGAGGTTACTCATTGTGTGATGAATGTTGTGAGCGAGTGGTAGAGTGCAGAGCATTTGCGCTTAATTATATTCGTTTAAAGCGTTGGCTTACCTACACGCTATTCTCGCCAAATTATGTATTCTATTTTTTCCTTCTTATTTCTTTAGCCAAGCTTTTAAGCGTTGCATGGCTTCTTCGCACTCTTCGCGTTTGCCAAAGGCAGTGAGACGGATGTAGCCTTCGCCCGCAGGACCAAAGCCTACACCTGGGGTGCTCACCACGTTAATCTGCGTAAGGAGCTGTTCAAAGAACTCCCAGCTACCCACGCCATCGGGGGTTTTGAGCCAAATGTAAGGGGCATCAACACCGCCATACACCTTGAGCCCAACCTCTGTAAGGGCCTCGCGCATGATGCGTGCATTAGTCATATAATAGTCTATCGTCTCGCGTATTTCGCGCTTGCCCTCTTCGGAGTATATAGCTTCGGCAGCACGCTGCACGATGTAAGCAGTGCCGTTGAACTTGGTACACTGGCGACGGTTCCACAATTGGTTTAACTGTACTTCTTCGCCACTCTTCGATGCAAAGACGAGCTCTTTTGGCACCACGGTATAGCCACAACGTAAACCAGTGAAGCCTGCTGTTTTTGAGTATGAATGGAACTCTACAGCACACTTCTTAGCACCCTCAATCTCGTAGATTGAATGGGGCACGCCCTTGCGTGTGATATATGCTTCGTAGGCTGCATCGTAGAGCAAAAGGCTCTTGTTTTTCAGCGCATAAGCCACCCACTTTTCAAGTTCTTCGCGTTGCAGCGTGGTTCCTGTAGGGTTGTTGGGGTAGCAAAGATATATCATATCGGTGGGATGATCGGGCAATTGCGGAATAAAATCGTTTGCCGCTGTGCAAGGGCAATAGGTTATTTTGCTCCAAATGCCGTTGTTTACTTCGCCAGCACGACCGCCCATCACGTTTGAGTCGATATATACGGGATAGATAGGGTCGGTTACGCAGATGCTATTGTCTGTACCCAAAATGTCGCCAAAGTTACCAGTGTCGCTTTTGGCACCATCGTTTATAAATATCTCATCTTCATCAAGATTGATGCCACGGGGTGCAAAGTCGTTTTCGACGATAGCCTTACGCAAAAACTCATAGCCATGTTCGGGACCATAGCCTCTAAAGGTGTCGGCACTGCCCATTTCGTCTACTGCTTTGTGTAGGGCCTTAATTACTGAAGGGGCCAACGGACGGGTCACATCGCCTATGCCCAAACGTATGATTTTGGCCTCTGGATGTGCCTCTTTATAAGCTGCTACCTTTTGGGCTATATCTGCAAAAAGATAGTTTTTTTGCAGTTTCAAAAAGTTTTCGTTAAGAGTTGTCATTTCTTTGTTTCTATGCTTTTCAAAGCCACATCCCCTACCCCTTTTCTGTTAGAAAGAGGCAGGGGAATGCGCTATATTTTGTTACTCAATATCTATTACACCATCAAACACCTTGGTGGCTGGTCCTGTCATAAACACGTGGCCACACTTGTCGCACCACTCAATATGAAGGGTGCCACCATCCATCACGATGTTGCTACTTCGGTCTGTGCGATGAGTGAGTGCCGCTGCCACAGCTGTGGCACATGCGCCAGTTCCGCAAGCCATTGTTATGCCCGAACCACGCTCCCACACACGCATACGTATGCTACCATCTGCACGCAGTGTGGCAAACTCAATGTTGCATCTTTCTGGAAATATGGGTGCAAACTCCAACGTTGGACCAACGCCAGCCACGTCAAAACTCTCGGCATCATCAACAAATACCACAAAGTGTGGGTTGCCCATCGACACAAATGTACCTCTGTAGGTTTTGCCATCGGTGCTTGTCACCTCGCCTTCGGTCATAGAGCCATCGGGCGTAGCCAATTGCGACTTTACAGCCAAACGAGGGGCGTCCATATCCACGGTTACATGGTCTACGTGGTTGGTTTCGTCTACATGAAGTTTGAGTATTTTTATGCCCGAAAGCGTAGATAGCTTTATCTCGGTTTTGCTTGTCAAGCCATATTCATATAGATATTTACCTATGCAACGCGAGGCATTGCCGCACATGCGCGCTTCAGACCCATCGTTGTTGAATATGCGCATTGAGAAGTCGGCACCATCGGCACCTTTGCCAATCAACACTAAGCCATCGCCACCAATGCCTTTGTGACGATCGCTCCATAGCTCCGAAAGGTGTTCGGGGTTGTCTATGGGATATTTCAGGGTATTGACATATATATAGTCATTGCCTGCACCATGCATCTTGGTAAATTCTATTTGTTTGGGCATATTGTTTCGTTTTGTTCTTTAAACTGATGCAAAGATATAACTTTTCAACAAAACAAGCATAAATTCTTACAATTTTCTTCATATAATAAGTTTATTCATACATTTTTCTACTTTATTCATGCTTTTTCGCTCAGTTTGTTTTACAAAACGATTATATTTAGGACAAAAGGCTTTGTACGCTTCTCATATTTTAGTTGTAAGTTTGCAGCACATTACGATTTTTAAATAAATCATTACCCTTTAGATTATTATGACACATCTATATCTTGTTCGGCACGGCGAAACCCTGGAGAACCAACAGCAGATATTGCAAGGTTGTATGCCAGGACATTTGTCTGAAAATGGCATAAAGCAAGCCGAAGAACTGAAATGCAAACTTCAAGAAAGCGGTATCAAGTTTGACATTATGCTGGTAAGCGACCTTAAACGCACACTCGACACCGCCGTCATTGTTAATAAAGCTCTGCACCTTTTGCTCACGCCCTGCCCCCTCTTGCGCGAACGTGATTGGGGCAGTTACACAGGCATTGCCATCAGCATAGCCAAGAGTACACCCATACCCAGCGATGCCGAAAGCGTGGAGCACATGTTTATGCGCGCCAGGCTTTTTCTGAAGTATGTTGAGGCTAATTTTAGTGGAAAAACGGTACTGGCTATTGGTCATGGCTTGTTTAACCGCACCATTCAAGCAAGCCTCATGGGATGTGCTATTAAGGATGTGCCTCGCATCAATAATTGCGAAATTAGGCATCTACAATTTGAGCATTTACCCAATGATTGGAGGGGAGAAGCAGAACAAGTGGTTTCGGCTGACTAAAGAGCAGCGTATGCCAATCATTTTTTATTAAAAAAGGAGGTGGTATTCGTCAATATTGCAAGTATCACATAACCAACTTGCATTTTTTGCAATTTGATGAACCTTGCCTTTATATAATACAAACGTCTGATAATCAAGGCATAACACGCAACATACCACAACAAAGTGCGCATCATGCTGGCGTATCAAGGCCGTGATACGAGCGTATCACGGGCGTGATACGCCAACTAAATACGTATGGTGCTTTTGCAAAGTACGTTTTTAGACATCAGCACAATATGTAATCATTTGAAAAAAAATCTATGCCTTGACAACTTAAAGAAATGTGGTTAATATGTCGTAGAAAGTGAGATAAGTGTTCTTTGTGTTTAATTTATCCGAATTACAGAACAACGTTTATACTTGACTTGTTATTTAATTTGCAACATGAAACAACATATTTTACATACTGCATTCATGTTGCTCGTTGCCTCGTCATTGACGTCGTGCGACTTGTTTGACTATCATCCCTACGACACCCACGTTAAGGGCAAACATCATATAAACGAGCAAAACATTCGGCGAATAGAGAATGCGTGCAAAGGGAAAAAGCGCATTGTTTTTGCTGTGATAAGCGACACGCAACGATGGTACGACGAAACCAACGCTGCCGTTAGGAGCATTAATGCACACAAGGATATTGATTTTGTAGTGCATTGTGGTGATATATCTGATTTTGGAGTTACCAAAGAATTTACTATACAACGCGACATCTTAGAAAAACTTTCAGTGCCTTACGTGGTGTTGATAGGCAATCACGACTGCTTGGGCACGGGAGGTGACACGTATAGATATGTGTTCGGTTCGCCCAATTTTAGTTTTAACGCAGGCAACACACACTTTGTATGCCTTAATACTAATGCTTATGAATACGACTACTCTGTTGCCATACCCGACTTTTCGTTTATAAAGTCAGACTACAGCAATTTGCCAACTGACATTACGCGCTCGGTGGTTGCGATGCATGCCATGCCACACTCCGACCAGTTTAATAACAACGTTGCCGACGTATTTGAAACGGAAATGAAAAAGTATAAGTCGCTTCAGTTCTGCCTGTGTGGACACGGACACGCAACGAGTGTGGAAGACATTTTTAACGATGGTATGCTTTATTATGAGTGTGGAGCAGCAAAGAGTCGCGAGTATTTATTGTTTACCCTAAATCAAGATGGAACATACAACTATGAAGTGGTTAAATACTAATGGAATTGTAAGGGGGAAATGGTTACTTGTTGCGGTGTTGTCTGCATTCTTTTCGCTACAAATTTGCGCACAAAATGATATTGAAACTACCAATTCGGCTAAAATTAGTACAAACGATAGCTTGACAAGAAAAGACACTACAACCTTAGGAACTTACAGATTGTCGCGCTACGAAAAAAATAAACAACGCGCCATGAACCGTTGGAAACGACTCATACCCACTCAGGCCTCGCTGCAATATGCTGGTAGCATAGGACTAATGAGTGTTGGATGGGGATGGCATTATGGTAAAGGACAACATTGGGAAACGGATATGCTAATAGGTATTGTGCCACGCTATCATACTGAGAAATTTCACACTACCTTTACAATTAAGCAACGCTATATACCTTGGCATTGCATTTTAAGCCATCGTTGGTGCATTGAACCTCTAACCGCGGGTGTATTTTTCAACACAATTTCGGGCGATGACTTTTGGCGCTCTTTGCCCGATAAATATCCCAAACACTACTACGGCTTTTCTACTAAGGTAAGGGCTAACATCTATGTGGGACAACGTTTTAGGTTTAACATTCCACGCA
>DJEH01000125.1:0-425 GCA_002431845.1 Prevotellaceae bacterium UBA5903
ATGACAAGGCGCACTTTCTGCTTTAGTGCCTTTGAATATGCAATGAGTGTGTAGGCTGTGCCTTCAAGTCCCTCTATGTGCATCTCCGTCATTCGTGTGAGGTCAAGTTTCTTGCAATTGATTTTTCCGTCAAGTGTTTTCGGACGTCCAGGTTTCTTGGAACGCGGCCCAGTGTACACATAGTATAGGCTGGCCGTGTCTCTGAAACGGCTCACGAGATGGAATCCATGCTCCTTGATTCCATCCACAAACGGGCGGATAGAGAAAAATGCATCTGCTACAATGATGTCGGACACTTCCAACAGGTCTTTCCTGTAACGCTTGATGACCGCAATATAATGCTGCACAAGAGTCATGCTGCGCAGTTTCAGCTCACTCGTTGATGGTGTCTGGTGGGCACGCAGCATCATGCAGTTGTTGGCGTA
>DJEH01000125.1:549-13501 GCA_002431845.1 Prevotellaceae bacterium UBA5903
CCTGACTTGCTGATGTAACTAGGATCAATGGCTATAGCCAACAGCCCGTTCATATTCAAGTAACGGCGAGAAAGGGAAAGATTAAACTTTACCCAGTTGATGCATTTGGCCCTACTGCGGTTGAAGTTTGTCCTGTAGGTCTGCTCACAATGGGTGCCGTAACGCTCCATTTGTGTGAAATTTATCTTTCTTTGTATTGCCATGTACAATAAAAGTATTTCCATGAGAAGGTTCTCGAAAGTTTTGCCTAACTTTGCTGATGAACTTTTGATAGCATCTCTGCAGATTTCCGTATATTGGTTGAGTGGTTCTGATGTCATTTTACTTTAAGCCTTGAGAACTATAAAGTTACTGATAATCAGCCACTTAACCAAATTTTATTAGTTATATTACGTTAATTAACTCTCTCATTTTCAAACGATTACATTAGAATTAACAGAGTATTGCAATATGGCAAGGGCATTTTTTACGACAAAGAAAACGACCCTATGGGCAAGCAAGCCCTCGACATTCTGTCGGCCAAACTTGCAGCATCAGGCAAGTTCTTACTCTTAGAGCGTAGCGACCTTAACAGTTTACTTGCCGAGTGTCAGAAAGGCGAAAACGTAGCATCAACGCTCGGTGCCGACTACATGATTATAGGCTCTATCACAGAGTTTGGCCGCAAGGACACAGGCAAGAATAGAGTGTTTTCTTCGCAAAAAACACAAACCGTTGAGGCTGCCGTAGCTGTGCGCTTAGTAGACGTGTCTACCGGTCTAATCATTTACTCTGGCGAGGGTAAAGGCTCGGCCGAAATTACAACCAAAACCACGATGGGCGTGGGCGGACAAGCTGGTTACGACGCAACCCTTAGCGACAAGGCTATATCAGAGGCTATAGGACAATTGGTAGAAAACATTATCAACAAGTGTACCAATAGTCCGTGGAAAACCTACTTCTTGTCGTGCGACAACGATGGTGTGTTGATAGCAGGAGGCAAGAGCCAAGGCATCAAAGAGGGCATGACCTTTGCCGTAAAAACCAAAGGGAAAAAGGTGAAAAATCCGCAAACAGGCATCATGATAACCCTACCTGGCAAAACGGTGGGAACGATTAAAGTTATATCAACAGGCGGCGATACCCCCGAAACCGAATACTCATTTGTTGAACTAAACAGCCAAGAAAAGATCGATGCATCTAACATGGGCACGTTTATAATTGAAGAAAATAAATGAAAAAGTTACTCATTCTTTTCGTCTTACCCTTGCTCTTAATGGGCTGTAAGGTCAACTATCCCGTTTCGCAACAAAGCGGAAAAGAAGATATGGCATTCCTACTCTTTGTGAGTGGCGACAAATATGCTGGCAAAGACATACAGGTGACTATCGACGAGGCTCAACCCTTTGCAGCCAAAGTGGTAAAGCAAAAGCAAGCTAACCGAAAAGGCACCCAATATGGTGTGGCAACAGGCGCCCGTACGCTAAAGGTGACGTGTGATGGCAAAATAATTTATCAAAAAAAGGTGTTTTTATCAACACAAGAAGTTAAACAAATCATACTACCATGACAAAGAATATAATCGTTGCTGCAGTGGCTATACTGGCCTTGAGTTCGTGTGCCACCTCTCATAGCACCAAAGCTCTATACTCTTGGTACGACTATGAGGATGCCACCTATCAGTATAGCAAAAAACACACAGACGAACTGCAAGTAAAGGTGCTTGAACAATACAAAAAACTTGTTGAAAACCAAAAAGCTCTGCGTGGCATAGTGCCTCCAGGCATGTATGCAGAGTATGGCTACTTGCTCTATAAAACAGGCAAAAAGCAAGAGGGGCTCTCGTTCTTAAAGAAAGAGATTGCACTCTATCCAGAGTCTGAAAAGTACATTTCGCGAATTATTAAACAACTCGAAAAATGAACAAGTTATTAGCTTTAGCTCTTATCCTTATATCCTTAGTGTCGTGTACAGCCACTAAAACATTGGGCGAGCAATACCCAGAGATGTATGCCGAAAAACCGCTTACCATCGCCATTATGCCGCCTATTAACCAAACTACTCATGCCGAGGCAAAGGACTATTTTTACACCACCATGTATATGCCTCTTTGCGAAAAAGGTTACTATGTTTTCTCACCATATCTTACGATGGAGATGTTTCAACAAGAGAGTGCATACGATGCCGAAATGTTTCTTGACAAAGACTTAACCCAATTCAGAAACGTGCTGAATGCAGATGCAGCCATGTTTACCATCATTAAATCGTGGAAGAGAAGCAAACTGGCAGGTGCACTTACTGTAAAGATTGAATATATTTTGCGTTCGACCAAAACGGGCAAAACACTCTACAACCGCGAAGGAAACATCAGCGTAGACACCAGCGTGAAAGGTGGAAACGGAGGTTGGGGATCGCTCGTAGGCTTGATTGCTACAGCCGTAAAAACGGCAGCAACCGACAAGGTTGTGGCAGGAAGAAAATGCAATGCATTCGTCCTCTCAGACCTCCCTGCAGGCAAGTATTCGCCTAACTTTGAAAAGGATGCACAATTTCCCGCTGGAAAGAAAAAAGTGAGTGCAACGGTTAAGTAATAACAAAGCGAACAAACCTCTGTAAGTATAATTAAGCAGCATCTCGTTCTGTGTAGTATCATCAGGATGAGGTGCTGCTTTTTGCTGAGATAATATACATTTTACAAAAAGCTACTTTTAAAAAACGCAAATAGTAGCCCATATATCGTATATTATTTATATCTTAGCTTGTTAAAATGGTGTGTTGCGCATTTACTCTACAAAGCGATGCTTTATTCAACTGAAAATCATACCGCACCACTGTTTATCCTCAACAAGCAAATAAAAAAATGATATATAAGCATGAACTACAAATGGAACTACGAAAGTCCCGCGCCCGATGTTGCGGTGGCTGAAGCAGAACTTGCGCACCAACTGGGTCTACATCCAGTGTTTGGCAAGTTGCTCTTCGACCGTGGCATAACAACGCTACAAGAGGCGCGTCGCTTCTTTCGTCCACAGCTTACAGAACTGCACGACCCTTTTTTGATGAATGATATGCAGGTGGCTGTAGACCGCTTGAACAAGGCTATGGGGCGCAAGGAGCGCATCCTGGTGTATGGCGACTACGATGTTGATGGATGCACGGCTGTGGCACTCGTCTACAAGTTTCTGCAACAATACTACTCAAACATTGACTACTATATCCCCGACAGATACGAAGAAGGCTACGGCATATCAAAGAAGGGAATAGACTTTGCAGCGCAAACAGGGGTGGGGCTAATTATTGTGTTAGACTGTGGCATTAAGGCCATTGAAGAGATAGCTTACGCCAAAAGCCGTGGCATCGACTTTATCATTTGCGACCATCACGTGCCCGACGACGAACTTCCGTGCGCTGCAGCCATACTCAACCCCAAACGCATCGATAACCACTATCCCGACACAAACCTCTCGGGATGCGGCGTAGGCTTTAAATTTATGCAAGCTTTTGCAGCAAGCAATGGCATAGAGTTTAACAAACTCACAGCCTTGCTCGACCTTTGTGCAGTGAGCATAGCCTCAGACATTGTGCCCGTTATGGGCGAGAACCGCATCCTTGCTTACAACGGATTGCGCTGCCTAAATTCTAACCCAAGCATAGGGCTACAAGCCATCATCGAAGTGTGCGGACTAACCGATAGAGAGCTGACAATGAACGACATTATCTTTAAGATAGGGCCGCGCATCAACGCATCGGGACGTATGCAAAATGGTAAGGAAGCGGTAGAACTATTGGTAGAAAAAGACTTTCAAACTGCTATTGAAAAAGCTGAACGCATCAACCTCTACAACGAGGCCCGTAAGGACCTTGACAAGCAAATGACCGAAGAGGCGGTGGAACAAGTGAGAGACCTACCCGAACTTGACAAGCGTCGTAGCATCGTAATCTACAACGAGGCATGGCACAAGGGAGTGATTGGTATTGTAGCCTCAAGGCTAACAGAGCAGTACTATCGTCCAGCGGTGGTGCTCACTCGTTCGGAAGGTATGGCCACAGGGTCGGCACGCTCGGTGTCGGGCTTTGATGTGTATAAGGCAGTACAAAGCTGCCAAGACTTGCTCGAAAACTTTGGCGGACACACTTATGCTGCTGGTCTGACACTGCCTGTTGAGCACTTACAAGAGTTTTCAAAACGTTTTGAAACATACGTGGCTGAGCATATACGCAACGAACAAACGCAAGCAAGTTTAGACATCGACGCTTATTTAGACTTTAAGGATGTTACTTTCGACTTTTATCAGCAGCTGCGTAAGTTCGCTCCCTTTGGGCCAACCAATGCCAAACCTATCTTCTGCACCAAGAAAGTATACGATTATGGCACCAGCAAAGTAGTGGGACGCGGACAGGAACACATCAAACTCGAACTGGTAGACAACAAAAGCAACAACGTAATGAATGGCATTGCTTTTGGACAAAGTTCGCAAGCACGCTACATCAAAACTAAACGAGCTTTCGACATTTGCTACACAATTGAAGAAAACACGCATAAGCGTGGCGAGGTGCAACTGCAAATAGACGACATACGCCCCAGTGTGTGAGATGGGCATAATAGTGTTTATAAAGAGTAATTAATTGCATATATGAACGGCAACCTTCAGCAATGGACCGCTGTACTGAAACGCTATTGGGGGTACAACTCCTTTAGAGGTATACAACAGCAGATTATTGAAAGCATATCGCAGGGGCACGACACGCTGGGGCTTATGCCTACAGGCGGTGGTAAGAGCGTTACCTTTCAGGTGCCAACGCTTTGTATGGAGGGCATGTGTCTTGTGGTGACGCCGCTCATTGCATTGATGAAAGACCAAGTGCAGAACCTTAAGGCGCGTGGCATTCGGGCAGCAGCAATCTATTCAGGACAGTCGCGTACAGAGGTGGCGTTGCATCTCGACAACGCTGTATTTGGTGCATACAAGTTTCTTTACGTGTCGCCCGAGCGTTTAGCTACCCCTTTATTCTTAAACAAAGTGCAGCGCATGAAGGTGTGTCTCATCACGGTAGACGAGGCTCATTGCATCTCGCAATGGGGCTACGACTTTCGTCCACACTACTTGCGCATTGCCGATGTGCGTCGCATCTTGCCCCAAGTACCCGTGTTGGCTCTCACTGCTACAGCACCGCCAAGAGTAGTGGACGACATTCAGCAGCGACTGCAATTTAGGCCAGATAGCCAGGTGTTCAAAATGAGTTTTGAACGCAAAAACCTTCACTACATAGTGCGGCATGTTGAGGATAAAGAGGCGCAACTTATCCACATTTTAACTCATGTAGAAGGCTCGGCTATTGTTTATACACGCTCTCGTAAGGGCACACGCATCGTAGCCGAAATGCTCAATGCACACAACATTCTTTCGCTTTACTACCACGCAGGCCTATCCACACTTGATAAGGATACACGTCAAGCAGCGTGGCAAGCCGACGATGTGAGGGTAATGGTGGCAACCAATGCCTTTGGTATGGGCATTGATAAACCCGATGTTAGGCTTGTGGTGCACATGGATGTGCCCGACTCTATAGAGGCTTATTTTCAAGAAGCCGGACGTGGCGGACGCGATGGAGAAGTGGCTTATGCCGTGCTACTCTACGATAATAATGATGCACGAAGGCTACGTTCGCGTGTGCCTCAAACCTTTCCTGACAAAGAGTATATACGCAAGGTATATACCGACCTGGCCAGTTTTTATCAGATAGCAGAGGGCGAGGCTGACGGCCGAACTTTCGATTTTAATATCAATAGGTTCTGTCATGTGTTTAAGCACCACCCTGTTATGCTAGTGAGTGCACTCAATTTACTTACGCGTGCGGGCTATATCTATTTTAGTCTTGAAGACCAAAACTCGTCGCGTATGATGTTTTTGGTGCGCCGCGACGAACTTTATCATATCGACTATTTAGACGCTTCGGAAGAGCGAATACTCAATGCGTTAATGCGCAAAAATGGCGGTTTCTTTACAGACTATATCTCTATTGATGAAGACGAAATAGCGACTGATTGCAACCTAACGCGCGAGGTGGTGTACGATAAACTTTGCAACATGACACGGCTTAGAATTATCAACTATGTGCCTCATAAAAACTTGCCACAAGTTACTTACACACAGAGGCGCATAGATACGCAATACGTAGAGTTGCGCCCCGAGGTTTACGAGCAGCGCATGCAACTTTACAAAGAGCGTATAGAGGCCATGGTGGGTTATTTTACCGAAACATCCGAGTGTCGCAGTCGCTACTTGCTTCATTACTTCGACGATGATGCGCCCGATTGTGGCTATTGCGACGTATGTATAGCGAAAGAAATGGATGCTGCGGTGGGCAATGGACTGAGTGAAAACGATTTGCAAACAGCCATAACGCATATTATGCAAGTGCTTTCGGATGATGAACCGCACGATATTTCAACTCTTAAAACCTCTGATATGAAAAGTGCTATATTCGATATGGCTCTGCAACAACTCATAGCAGATGAAAAGATAAACTACGTGGGTACAAAAATAAAGCGAACAGTGTAAATACACACTGTTCGCTTTGTTATTATTATACTAATATGGTAGCCCTTTTATTTCTTAAAAGGTTTGCGCCAATCGCATCCTTCCTTCCAACGCGAGCAACCATAGGCTGTATTACCTTTTATCACTTTACCTATGCCGCATTTAGGACAAATGCTACCAGCACGAATAATGCGCCGGCGAGGCTTTTCTTCGGCGTTGGTTTGCAACTTCTGTTCGTTGGCTTTCTCTTTGCTCTTAAGCTTTGAGATTACCTCAGTTGTTGCATCAGATTGCTGCGTAACGTGGCGGTTGGTGTTGTCGCGTAACACTTGCATCACAATGTCGTTTACCATTTCTTTCAGTTCGTTAATAAACTGTGCTGCATCGTATTCATGGTGTTCTATTTGCCTTAGCTTCTTTTCCCAACGCCCTGTGAGTTCGGCACTTTTCAACAGTTCTTCTTTGATGAGCGAAATCAATTCTATGCCTGTAGGTGTGGCTATGATGTTCTTCTTTACACGTTTAATGTATTGCCTTTTAAACAAGGTTTCAATGATGGCAGCACGTGTTGAAGGACGCCCTATGCCATTCTCTTTCATGGCATCTCTAAGCTCTTCGTCGTCTACCATGCGCCCAGCAGTTTCCATTGCACGCAGCAAAGTAGCCTCGGTATAAAACTTTGGCGGTTGCGTTGTTTTCTGAGTTAAATCGGGTTTATGAGGACCTTGCTCACCCTTTACAAAGTTGGGCAAGGTGCGTTCAGAATCGTTTTTCTTCTCATCGTCATCGTTATTGTTTGCAGCCAATTTAGCGGCAGAAGGCGCAACTATTCGCCATCCAGGTTCGATAATAACCTTGCCAGAGGTCTTGAATAGAACGTCAGTAACTTGCCCTTGTACCGTGGTTGTGGCAAACTTGCAGTCGGGGTAGAACACGGTGATAAAGCGTCTTGCCACCAAGTCGTAAACGTTTCGCTCCATGTCGGTAAGGTTGTTTGCAGCCACGCCCGTGGGTATAATAGCATGGTGGTCGGTAACCTTAGAAGAGTCGAAAACCTTTTTACGCTTCAGCAACTTTTCGCCACGAAGTGGCATAAGCAGTTCGCCATATTGCCCACTTATTCCATTAAGTATACCCTTACATTTAGGATAGATGTCGTCGGAGAGATAAGTTGTATCAACACGAGGGTATGTGGTAACTTTCTTCTCATAGAGCGACTGTATGAGCGAGAGCGTTTGGTCGGCAGAATAGCCAAACTTTTTGTTACAATCCACCTGAAGTGACGTAAGGTCGAAAAGGCGCGGAGGCTGTTCGGTTCCGCGTTTTTTTTCAACAGAAACCACTTCGAAAGGTTCGTTCTTAATTTTTTCAAGTACGCTACGCCCCTCTTCTTCGGTCGAAAAACCACGTCGTGTAGGAACCGATGGAGCGTTCTTATTGTTTGTTGTAGTGCTGTCGGCAGGCAGTTCGTCCTCATTAGGGTCTGCCATAACAGCATTGAAAGTAGTGTCGCGATAAAGCGTTGTGAGCACCCAATAAGGTTCTGGCTTAAAGTGCTCAATGTCCAACTGGCGGCGCACAATAAGGGCAAGTGTGGGGGTTTGTACACGGCCTATCGATAATGGAGCAGCCCCATAACCACCCCCATATTTTAGTGTGTAAAGGCGGGTAGCATTCATACCCAAAAGCCAATCGCCTATGGCTCTGCATAGCCCAGCCTCGTAGAGCGATTTGTAGTCTGCTTGCGGTTTAAGCGAATTAAATCCTTCGCGTATACTCTCTTCTGTAAGCGACGATATCCACAGACGCTCAACAGGGCATTTGGCGCCAGCCTTCTGCATAACCCAGCGTTGGATGAGTTCACCCTCTTGTCCAGCATCACCGCAATTGATTATGCGATCTGCATTCAGCATGAGCTTTTGTATGATAGCAAATTGGTTCTTAACCCCTTGGTCATCCTTTAATCGTATGCCAAAACGAGTTGGCAACATAGGCAAAGCACCGAGCGACCAACGCTTCCACATGGGCGTATAGTCCTCGGGATATTTAAGTTCGCAAAGGTGGCCAAAGGTCCAAGTAACTTGGTATCCGTTACCTTCCAAATAACCTTGATGTTGCTCCCTTGCGCCTAATATGTTGGCAATGTCGCGAGCAACGCTTGGCTTTTCGGCTATGCAGACAATCATATAGTTTTATTGAAATATTTTTATTTTATAGTTGAGTTTAGGTCGAGTAGGGCACCCTTTATTCGTAACAAAAGCGCATTTGCGTAGCGTCAAAGCGAATGCCCTCTGTACTAAAAAAGCGATTGATTTCTCCATCGTGCGCCAATGTATGTGGCTCCCCCTCGGTTATACCATCGTTGCGTAGCATCCACAGGTTGTCAGCAAAGTGAAGTGCCAGTTCCACATCGTGTGTTGATAGCAATATGGTTTTGTTCTCTTTGTGTGCCAGTTGCTTAAGCAGCTGCATGGTACTTACTTTATTGGCAAAGTCTAAAAAGGCTGTAGGCTCGTCGAGCAAGATGATTGGTGTGTCTTGTGCCAAGGCCTTAGCTATGAATATGCGCTGTCGTTCGCCATCGCTCAAAGTGTTTAGCTTTCTTGATGCAAGGCTTGTAGAATGGGTAAGATGCAAAGCTTTGTCTATTAAGTCAAAGTCGCTTGGCTGTGGCAATGAAAAAGTGCTACGATATGGAATGCGTCCCATCTTGACCACATCAAGGGCTGTTAGCTCGTTTGCTTGGGGCTGGTAGGTAAGTACCACGCTTAGTTGTTGTGCTAAGTGTTTTATGCTGATTTGTGATAGCGCTTTTCCTTGCATAAAAATCTCGCCTTCAAGAGGTGCTTGAAGGCGTGATATAGTGCGTAGTAAAGTGCTTTTTCCACATCCGTTCAGCCCTAATAAAGCAGTAAGAGAACCTTTATATAAATGTCCACAAAGGTCCTTGCCTACAATTTTCTTTTTATATCCAGTGCTGACGTGCTGAAGTTTTAGCATTTAAATAGAAAGCTTTAATGAAACTTCTTACCATGTAGAATAATGTGGATACGATTGTTCAAGGAGGATGCAATATGCTTCCATTGCCCGTGTCGCAAGCTGATGCAAAGTTCCTCTATAGAGCGCCATACTTTGACCCATGGATGTCCCCAACCCACAATGCGATACACACGTTGGCGATGCTTAACATGTTCGATAACGTGCTGAGGATGTCTTAGTGGAAACTTAAGTTCATACCGCTTCATAGTGAAAATGCGCCTATATCCCGAAGGCAGCGACTGCACTCCACCCGAAAAGTGAGCCGACTCTTCCATCACACCAATGTTGTTGATAAGATTGACACGAGGCACAATGCATAGTTGTGAATTGAGCAATAAATGGGCATAATAAATGGTTTCGTAATACGCTATGCCACGTGCCTTGTGCGCTCTTGCCATGGGCAAAAAGTCGGGCCGAAGCTTTCGTTCCTTAACCAGCGCCTCAATTTGCGCCACGCATTCGGGCGAGTCGAGCCACGTATAATGCTCATCCCATTGGTTTACCACACGGCTCCACGATGCCCATCCCGACACGCAAAAATTGGTAGTAAACAAGTAGTCGGCCTCATTAACATCGGTTGTTTTCTCTTCAAAATTGCATCCTTGAATCATGCCGATGCGTTCGTCGTGCTCATATCTGTCGAGCATCTCCTTGCAATAACCGAAAAATGATTGCGAAGGAACATCGTCGTCTTCGAGCACAATGCATTTGTCTACGATAGAAAAAGCCCAACGTTGAGATATAAACTCCGAAGGGTCGCATCCGTAATTCTTTTCTTGGTATTTGCGATAAACTTGGCAAGGCCAATCAATCTGCTCAACCACCTTGCGGCAAGCCTCTATTCCTGGCACATCACGTTCGTTGCGTGCACCATCTTGATAGAGGAAAAGACGTGCGGGTTGTGCCTTTCTTACCTCGTCGAAAACCTTTTGCAGAACGTCTGGGCGATTAAAGAATAATATAAGAACAGAAATGTCCATAGGTGAAAATGTTAGTTAAGATTTTCTGCATAAAACACAGCGTGGCCGCCTCGTTTATCCTCGGGTGGCAGTTTCATGTAGTCGTTATAAAGGTCGCAGAGATAGGCATCGGGATTGGCAGGAGCGTTAAACTCTGCATCTTCAAATTGTATGCGTCCAGTGGGGAATATCGTTTCGGTGCGGTGCATAATGCCGTATCCGTTGTTATTGAGCGTGTTTGAGAAGTACTCGCCTTTGTTGAACAATAGGTGAACAATATTCCAAAGCATTTTGCACCATGCGCGTTTTATGCCGAAGTAAAAAAACTCTGCAAACGAGCGTACAGTGTAGTAGTGCTGGCTCTGCAATATGGCATTGGCACGGCAATAACCCTTAGTTACTCGCTTGATAAAAGCCCTCGAACACGATGGGTAAGGCATCATGGGGAATATATCCACATAAAGTCCCTTGCCATAGGCACGCGAAAAGTCATCGGCACTTTCCACTAAAAACGACTCTTTATCTCTCACTTTATAGATAGGCATACGCACGTTAGGGTCGGTGTCGGGCGTTTGTATATAGAGGTTAGCGGGCAGTTCTTTTTGAGCAGCCTTTACAAACCTTGGCAAGTCAGTAACGTTCATAGCAATGTCTATGTCATCGTCCCAGGGGATAAAACCTCCATGGCGCACTGCTCCCAAAATACTACCCCCATCAAGCCAATAGTCTATGTGGTTGCGTTGGCATATAGCGTCGATTTCTTTCAGTATACCAAGTTGTTTAAGCTGCACCGCACGGCGGTGTCGGTTCAAGTAGTCGTTTAGTGACATTGTATAAGAATGCTTTTTAAGATGTATGCAAGTTCAGAGTCTGCTTTCTTTGCGCGTTGGGTTCAGTCTTATTGTGCTTGTTGTCTTTTCACATCAATCACTTGGCCCGTATAGTCGGCAAGTAGGCAACGCACGGTGGTATCAGCCACAACTTCCGACTTTAGCAGCGTTTCATCGGGTTCAATGCCAAAGTTTTTAATACGCATAGGAGTCTTAGTTCGCTCCGGATTAATGCAGTTTACGCGTATTCCCACCGTTTCCCATTCTTGAGCTACAGCCTGTACAAAGTTCACAATAGCCGCTTTAGTAGATGAGTAAATGCTATAGAAAGCCCTGCCACGAGTATAGCTGCTTGAGGTAAAGAAGATGAGTTGTCCCTTCGTCTCTTTTAGATAGTTGTACGACTCGATAGCAACATTTACGGTGCCCATATAGTTGGTTTGTACGGCAGCTTGTATGATAGCATAGTCCATAGTGAAGAGGGGCTCTTTATTGAGCACCCCTGCGGTGTTGATAACATAGTCAATGTGGCCTTCTTTGTCGTAAACCCTTTTCAAGGCTTGTGCCACATCTTTTTTGTTACCCACGTCAGTGCCTGTAAGCGAGCGCGAAAAGCTGTGTACATGTGTGCCATACTCCTTTAGTTCGGTTGCAATATCCTTGCCTATGCCGTATGAGCCTCCGAACACCACGGCCACACGTCCCTTAAGTTGGCTTTTGTCAATCGCTTCGGGAGCCTTTGATCCGCGTAGCTGAAACAGTTTGTCAAGCAAAAATGTATCCTCTTTATAGGTGAGTTTCATATTGCTTTCTTCGCCTTTTACCAAGTGTACGGGCACTTCGGGCATGTATTTAACCACCACACCGCAATCGTCTGTTACCTTAAAGTTAGGGTCGGTAAATGCGCGTTTATATGCCTCCGATATTACCGAGAGTCGGAAAGCTTGTGGCGTTTGTCCGCGTTGCAAGCGCGAGCGGTCGGGTATAGACACGATATGGTCGTTTTCGGCTTCGATAATGGTGTCTACTGCAGGCACCGTCACGTCGATAGCCTCGTATGTTTCGAGCGAGGTACACACATCATCTATAATGCGTTGCGACACAAGAGGGCGCACAGCGTCGTGAAAGATGAGGTTTACTTCGTCGCCCCCCTCGTAAGCATGGATAGCCGAGAGGCTTGAGTCGTAGCGTTCTTTGCCACCTTTCAGTATTTTTTTTACCTTTTTCCACCCATTGCGCAATACGATGTTTTCAACGTCCGATACGTATGCAGGGTTTGAAACAATGGCTATTTCATCAATGTGCGTGTTGTGTTCAAAGGTGTCAATGGTATGTTCAATCACCATTTTTCCAGCCACTTTAAAGAATTGCTTAGGCGTACTAAGTCCTAAGCGGCTACCAACTCCACCTGCTAACACAATAGCTATGTTGCGAATCATAAACGAAGATTTTTGGTCTGTTCTAAATCTTTCCTATACACAAAGTGTCAGCCCTTTGATGCTTTTCAAAAACAAGCCGTACACACGTTTATGCAGAGAGATATTTATAGTTGTGTAGATGCATAGTGCATCAAACTAAGCAAAGGTATAATTTTTTATTGAAA
>DJEH01000054.1:0-4171 GCA_002431845.1 Prevotellaceae bacterium UBA5903
CACAATGTTTTGGAAAAAACAAATCTAATACCATTGAAAACACTGCGGTGGTTCGCCCAGTGGTTGGAGGCGCAAAGCCTCCAAGGAACGGCTCATTTTCTCTACGCTAAAGGATGAAAACGAAAAATCCCGAAGAATGAATTTTCCTTGAATGTCATTCCTCGGGATGAACAAAAATGTATTCCAATTATTGCTGCCCGGTAAAACTTTTTCAAACAAAATGTGTTTGATACTATATTTGTAGTAGTTTCTCTATTTCGGGGATAATGATGATGCCTCTGCTGTAGCTTAGGATGTGCTTATCTGCCATCTTTGATAGTGCTTGTGATATGCGTAGGCGGGTTGTTCCAAGCTCTAAGGCAAGGTCTTCCATGCGTATGTGCAGTTTTTTTTCGCCTATTGGACGTAGACTACGGCGCTTAAGAAAATTGTAAAAGCGGTGTTCAAGAATGTCGCTTCTTTGTAGCCAAAGCATAGAGGAGAACTGCTGTGCACAGGTGCTTAGGGCATTGTAAAAGTTTATTTGAAATGTGGGATAGTTGGTAAGCATTAGCCTTACATCTTGCTTGCTAATGGTTATGGTTTGCACCTCGGTTGAGGCTTTGAATGTGCGGGCATACCGGTTGTGCAAGCCAAATAGGTTTTCGATTTGTATGGTCCAAGGAGCTCTGATTTTTTCTGTAAATCTATATATTCCTTGAGGACTAACAACCTCTGCTTCGGCCTCACCGCTAAGCAGTATGCATAGCGAATGGCTCTCTTCTTCTTGTGAGACGATGGTGCTTCCTGGCTTGAATGTTTTGAAGCCAAGTGGTGTTTTTTCTACAATATCAAGAAAGTCTAAACGACTAAAACCTTGGAAAAGTGGTACTACCAAAAGACGGTTAGAAAAGGAATGATCCATAGGTTTGTTGATAGAATGTATGAGACAAATGTAATGAATAAGCATAAGTTGGCAACGATGATTGGTGGCGCCAACTTATGCTTTAATATGCTTAGTTCTTTTATTTGAAAAGATTGCTTGGTATGTTTGTATATGTATTCATTATGCCATTGTTGTCGGCATAAATAAAGTATACATGCAATTCTTTATGTTTGCTTAGTACTTCTTTAGCTTTTTCCATGCCGAGCACCATAAAGGCTGTAGCATAGGCATCTGCCGTTGCGCAGTTGGGGGCTAAAACAGTGGCCGAAAGCAATGAATGCTGAACAGGGCGACCTGTGCGTGGGTCGATTGTGTGGGCATATTTGCGACCATTGCGTTCGTAGAAGTTTCTGTAGTTGCCGCTTGTGGCCATTGCCGCATTTTCAAGACTGAGCACGGTTTGTATTTTTGAATTGGTGTTAGGATTGGCATCTATGGGTTGGCTTATACCTATTTGCCACGGATGTCCTTCTGGGTTCTTACCTTTGGTTATAACCTCACCACCAATTTCTATCATATAGTTCATTACGCCGTGTTCGCGTAAAATGCGCGATACGCAGTCTACACCATATCCTTTGGCTATTGCGCCGCAGTCTATCATTGTGCGTTGGTCTGTTTTTACAAGTATGCTGTCTTTGGTAAGGCTTATGCGATGAAACCCAACGAATTGTCTGATCGAATCTACTTGTTGGTCTGTAGGAAAAATTCCTTGTTTGAAGCCAAAGCCCCATGCATTGACAAGTGGCATAACCGTTACATCGAATGCGCCTTGTGTGGCATCGCTTATGGTTTTAGCCATAGAAAGAACATCGTAGAGTTTGGCGTCTACGTGTTGTGTTTGCCCTGAGTTAATTTTAGAAATAGTGCTTTGCTGGTTAAATACAGAAAGACTTGCATCAACTTTATTAAGCTCTGCAAGGATAGCACTATCAAGGTTTTCGGTGGCTTCGTACTTTATGTGATAGGTGGTGCCAAAAATGGCTCCTTCGGCAGTGCGGAGACTTGCCGAACCTCTGTATCTAACAATCCAGATAGTGGCAAATATAAGGAATAATAGGAATAGCAGACCTATAATGCGTTTTTTTCTCATATATCAAATATTATATTAAATGTGCCACCAAGGGCGTGTGTGTCGTTTTTGCCATAGCCAGGAACATACCAAGAGTTGTCTACAGATGTCTTTTTATTGTAAAGGCGCATGCGGTAGCGAAAACTCCATCCTAAATGCAGAATGCCCCAAACACGGGCTTCGAGTCCGAACACGGCCTCTCCCCAATGGTTGGTGCCTCTCACACCTTGATAGTTGAATGGTATGTTGCCGCCATAGATAGGGTCGGTGGATGTTGGGCCGTCTACATCAAACTTGTAACTTGAGAAGGCGTATCTTAGTCCTACAAAAATACGTCCTGCACCACGCACGTTTTTGGCAACATTATAATCCATACCTATGCGGTAATAGGGAGAGTGAACACGATAATGGAGTGACGTAGTTTCATTGGTGTGGTTGCTTGTGCCAATACCAATTTCAAATATAGGAAAGTATCTTCCGCGCAAGTTGAGTCGGGCTGCAGCTTCGTATTGCCCATAAGGAGTACATGCTGCCATAATTGCACCGCAAACGTCGGCAGATATGCTAACGCCAGCAAATAGAGGCATTTTTTTTTGTGCTGCTAATGCTGCTGCAGCTTCTTCGGGCGAGGAATATTGCACACCCTTGATAGGAGCAGAAGTGCTTGTATGTGTGGAAGAATCACGTTTTGTTTCGTTTGCACTACTTTGGTTTGGCTGCTTGTTAGTGGGGGATTGAGCCATTAGTGGCAAAGTGAAAATGCTACTTAGAAGTAGTAGAGCGAAGGTATATGCGAACGTTTTCAATGTCATCGTAATTAACAATAGAACGTACTAAGGCCACACTATCAATAGTTAGGGGCATTTGTGACAATGCGTGCGAAGTGGCTTTGACTGATGTGATGGTATGGAATACAGATGAGGGACAGTCGAGCGACTCAAAGTGTGGGTGTAGCGTGTGACTTATGAAAAGTGTGTCGGTAGCAGTTTTTCCCTCTGCGTTACTAAGGTGCAAGAGTAGGGTGTCTTTTTCGCCAGCTTCTTTCAGAGGTAACAAAAAACTCTGAATATTTGATGCTTTATTGAGTAGAATGGTGTCTTTGCCAGCTGGGGTAATAGTTAGCTCATCAGTGAGCGTATAAGCACTCTTAGTCTCGTATGAATAAAGGTTGCACTGCATGCTTACCACATTGTCTAATGGGCAATCAATGTTTGAACATGAGAGTAAAGCAAAGGCTATTGCACATAATGCCAAAGCATAAGAGCTAAGAGATATCAGTCTGCCACATCTTTTCTTACACATTGCGCTCATGAGACAAAGGGCTTTAGTATGCATTATTTTATTCAGAAGATTATTTTGCATATAAAGGGATATAACGTAGGATGATAAGAGTGGGTGAATGTCTACTTATATAGAAAGCAAAATTAAATTTCTTTTTCTATCTGGTAGTCATTGCGTCCTGCAGCATTACGGCTGATAAGCTCGCCTAAGAAGCCTGCAACAAAAAGTTGTGTGCCAAGTATCATCATTGTTAGTGCAATGAAGAAGTAGGGGGAGTTGGCTACTAATGGAGCTGGTGTGCCTGTGTATAAATGTGCTAACTTTATGCCTCCAACAACAATGCAGGCAACAAAGCCAATAAAAAACATTACGGAGCCAAGAAAGCCAAACACGTGCATTGGTTTTAGTCCAAAACTATTTAAAAACCAAAGTGAAAGCAAGTCAAGATAGCCATTAACAAAGCGATTTAGACCGCCAAACTTTGTTTTTCCAAATTTGCGTGCTTGGTGGTGTACCACTTTCTCTCCAATCTTGTCGAAGCCTGCATTTTTGGCCAAATAGGGTATATAGCGGTGCATTTCGCCATACACTTCAATATTCTTTACTACTTCGTTTCGATATGCCTTCAAGCCGCAGTTAAAGTCGTGCAAGTTGTGTATGCCGCTAACCTTGCGTGCTGTGGCATTGAATAGTTTGGTAGGTATGGTTTTTGACAATGGATCGTATCTTTTTTGCTTATAGCCAGATACAAGGTCATATCCATCTTCGGTAATCATTCTGTAAAGTTCGGGTATCTCGTCTGGAGAGTCTTGCAGGTCGGCATCCATTGTGATTACAACTCGTCCTTTAGCTATGCGGAAACCGCAGAACAATGCAGGACTCTTGCCATAGTTGCG
>DJEH01000054.1:4209-16311 GCA_002431845.1 Prevotellaceae bacterium UBA5903
TAGTTGCGGCGGAATTTAATGCCATGAACATGAGGATCTTGCGAGGCAAAATCTTCAATAACATCCCAAGAGTGGTCGGTACTTCCGTCATTCACAAATATGATTTCGTATGAGAAGTTGTGAGTGCCCATAACGCGTTTAATCCATGCGTAGAGTTCGGGCAAGCTTTCGGCTTCGTTGAAAAGTGGAATGACTACTGATATGTCGTATTTGTAATCCATTTCTGTTTGGTATTTAGAGTAATGTTTGTCTTATTAATTTGTAGTGGATATGCCTTCTTAAAGAGTTAATTTTTTTTACAGAAGAAAGCTATAATAGCTGAAAATATAGGACCAAATATGAGCGTGCTATATAATGACATTGCTGCATAAGTGGCGGCACCAACATTTCTTAGGGCTTCGACCAATCCTTGTACTCCTTGTTCTCCAGCAACTTGTGATATTTCAGTGTTTAAGCCAGACTGTTGTAGATACTGTTGCATTTCGGGAGTATCAATAACCTTTGCATACGCAGCGAATATTGTGCCATGGTCAAAATATTGTAGGTATATAAAGGTGAATAGTGCTACCCAAATAGATGCATAAAATCCTGTGAAAAAAGCATGTATAAAACCATTCATGAAAGAGAATTTTCCTATTTCCTTTACATAATGATTACGCAGTTTCATGGTAAGGTATGCTGTTAAAAAAGGGCTACCCAATAGCATGGCATAAAATAGAGTGGACATGAAAGGAATGGTTAGAGACCACTTGAAAACTACTAATGAGATAATACCGAATAGTCCTAATATAATGCCATTTTGCATGGCATAGTTATTGATTTCACTAACGAGAGTCTTACTTTCCATGTTCTTTGAATTTTCAATGGGCAAAGGTAATAATTTTTTTGTTTAAGTAGATGTATTTGATAACCTACTTATTGAAGTCGTCTAAACTTTTATGAAGTTCAAGATTTGCCTTTGTTTTTGAAGCGATTTTTGGCATTGAAGAGGGAGTGTAGCGAGCTACATGACCGATGATATGTCAAAAAGCGGTCAAAAAGAAAGGTAAAGGTTGAATTTAGAAGAGATAAAAGTTTAAATATAATCCTCGTCAGAAAAGTTTAGACGACTTCATTAGTCAAACTGGATATAAGGCTCTAAACGTTGAAAATCTTTTTCGTTGAACTCTTTATATAATCTGAGTTCTCTAAACGAGTGTAAAGGCCCATATTGTCTAACATGATTGACAATGTCTTTGGTTTGTTCGTAGTTGATATATGGATGTCTTACCAGTTCTTTGAACGTTGCATGATTTATTCTTATTTTTTTTACGGATGGTTTGGAAGCTATGGTGAACCATCTTGATATGTTTGGGGGCAAACCTTCTATATCATATAGTTGATAGGTGCTTATAAATCCGCCAAGCCTTTCTCTATACTTTACGATTTTGCTTGCATAGTAACTGCCTATGCCAGGAATTTGCTTAAGGCTTGTAGTGTCGGCATGCGCTAAGTCTAAGGTTTCTCCTTCTTTAAGTTTTTCTGTCTTTTCGTATTGGGGCTTTTCGCTCTTGTTTGTAGCAAATTGAGTATAATAGTCTTCGAATGGGACAAACTTTCCTATTCTATCCTTTTGGGTGATTTTGATATAAGGTTTTAACTTTCTGAAATCAGCTTTTGAAAGGCCATAAAGTCTTTGAAAATCATCAGCTGAGCGCCATTTACCTCCTTTTCGTCTGTACTTCATCATATTGGCCACTTGCCAATTGCTTAGCCCTAATTTAAGTAAGGTGGCGGAGTCTGTATGGTTGGGGTCGAATGCGAATAGAGAGTCTGATATTTGCGGTGTGTACAAACGCTTTTGATGAATAGAATCAATTTTAACTTGTTGCTTTAATTTTTCTATAGTCTTAATTTCTGATGGCGATAGCGTATTGTCATAGTCATCTTCATTCTGTTTGCTGCAATGTTTAAGAAACAGAATGGTAACCAATATAAATACGAAGATTGCGCTACAAAAGCAGATAACACGCACATCTTCTTTGGGCAAATGTGGCAGTTTTATATGCATTCAAAAACAGAGGGGTTGGGCTTGATAAGATATGATAAGTAGGCATTCAAAGCGTCTACTAAATAATGAAATATAGTAGTGTTCAATGTGTTCCATAATAGTACCACCACCAATAGGTTGTACCATACGAACGTCGGAGCATGTTGCTACGTTGTAGTTTGTTGGCTATGGTGTCGCCCATGTCTGAGTAATCTTGAAAATTAGCTTCAATGCTATTATCTGTGTAAAACACTTTGGGCTGGGTACGTGTGTGTTTATACAATATTAATGCTTGTGCAAAATAGGTAGGTAGGCTTCCGTTTGCTATCTTGTGAGGGTAAAAACGTTTTACTTCGTTTGCAAAGGTATCAAGGTTCCTATCAAGCAAGAGGCCACATAGATAGTAGTCTATAGCAGCATACTTGTTATTATTATTTTTCAAGGAAGCATTCCATGCACATCGGCGCAAAAATGCGATAGGTTGTTCGTTCTGAAAACGAGTGCTGCCTAATAGACTATATAAGGAATCTTGCGAAATGAGTAGTTGTTGCTTTTTATCATTGGGAAACAACAAACTAGCTGCTCCAGCTTGTGGTACAACCTGTTCGAGTATTTCGTTGCCTAAACCATGTTTGCTGCTTTTAGCCAATAGGTAACAACGCATAGCGAATAAGCGCTGTGATGTGGCATACGATTTTTCACCTATATGACGTCCTTTATTTGGTTTATTCTTTATGAGTACTTGGGCTGTGCGCAGTTCAAAATGTTGTACATCGGTTACGCCATTTCCTATGCCTATATAAAGAAATAGAACGAACAATGGTATGCTTGTAGCTTTAACATTTTTCCATAGTGTAGAGCCTGACGATGTGTAAATGGCTTTTTTTATAAAATGGATTAAAAAGGCTATAATTATAGCAGATAAAAACAGGATTGTTTGATATTGCCACGATACGAATTTGTAACTTGTACCTGCTGCAACTAACCATGAGCAAAACACATAGAGAGGAGATGTTTCAATATGTAGCTTGTTCAACATCTTTTCTCCAACATGCAGAATGATAGCCAAAATGATAACTAAAGCAAGGGCAGATAGGAAGGGATGAGAGGTGAGAGGATGACCTACAATGCAACTTTGCAAATAACTTACTACATCGCCTTCGGGATATGTTAAGAAAAGGAGTATGAAAAGAATGAAGAAGAACTTTTGCATTTTGTATGTCTCTTTTATGGAAGGATATAGGATGCTCTCCAAAAGTTGTGTATGTCCAAAATGGTTGTTACTAAAAACCTTATGGCTTATAAAATAGATATGAGGTTATAAAGTTTGTCCATCCCATGTTGTTGGACAAAACTATTATAACCTCATAAGCATTTTTTGCATGCCCTTAAGTTGGTACAATATATAATATATTATTGTGCTTGACTTGCTGGAGCACTTGGAGCAGAAGAAGTGGGCGCTGTTGGAGCGGGCGCTTGAGTTGCTGGAGCAGCATTTGTAACAACCGAGTCAACATCTTGCTGACGTGGAGCAAAGAAGATTGTCATTACGGAAAGAACTACTAGTATAGCAGCTAAAATCCATGTAGCTTTTTCAACAACATCTGTTGTTTTGCGAACACCCATAATTTGATTAGATGCTGCAAAGTTAGAGGCTAAGCCACCACCTTTCGACTCTTGGATAAGTACGATGAACGTAAGTAATATGGCAACTATTACAGCCAAAATTACGAGTACTGAATACATAATCTTATTTTGTTTTATTTGTTTCTAATTTCTTTTTTTGAATGGTTGAAAAGATTTTTGTCAGTTGTTGTATCTCTCTTCATAGTATGTTCGATAAACAAAGACACTGATAAGTACAATTTGCTTTATTCTGGCATCTTGTCGTGATTTTTATTGACAATCAGTTTTTGTAAAAATCTTATCTGGTCTGCAAAGTAACTACTTTTTTTTGGATTATTCAAGTTTACCTTGCGTATAATTTCAAGAGCTTTCTCATATCTTTGTTGTTTGATATAGATTTTGGCAAGAGTCATAGTTAAATATCCATCTTCGTTGCTCTCGTCGTTATCTTTATCATTGGTTACTTCTGGTGTATATTGCGGCTCTTCTTGTAACTTTATTCTGTCGGATTTATTTTCAATAAAATCGTTGATAAGTTCATCGCTTCTATTAGTGTTTGCCTCGTCAGCAACTTCCTTTTCAGGTTCGGCATCGTCCATTTGCAGTAGAAAGGCTGCATAGTCGTTAGTGGCATCAGCAGCTGTTGGTTTGCGGTGTGAGTGCGGTGAAAGATTTGACGATTCATTCTCGTTAAGAGTCGTGCGAAGAAAATCATCGATAAGCGATACTGTCCTACTTTTTTCTTCTTTGTCTGTATCTTCGTTAATGTGTAGCGGGGTCTTTTGTATTTGATAGTTGCTTCCTTCAACCAATTTAAACAGAATGCGGCGGTCTGGCATGTAGAGTGCAGCCTTTCTTAGTTCGTCGCCAAATGTGGGGTCGTGAAGCAAAAACAAATTCTTTAGAAACAAAAGGCGAGCCACTTGAAAGTATGGATATTTAGCCACGAGTTCTCTGAGCCCGTAGAGTGTATCTTTGTTCAAACGTTCAGGATGATTGATTAGATTGGCTATTAAATCCATATTTATATGATAATATATAATCGATATTTTAGAGATGAAGAGACTTGTATGTTTTTTGTAAGTGGGTGTTCAGAATTCATGTCAATTAATGCAGAACATGATTGCATAAATTAACATTGAATACCTACTTATAAATTATTACCAATCAGCAACGGTTGCATTAAATATCTGATCGCTGATATCAGCAATCATATCTGTAACAAGCTTTTCTTGTACTGCAGTTAGCTGCTGTGTTGAGTCGTATTGGCTTGTAGCAGAGAATTGCTTTTCCCATTGCACATTGTTTTTTGAATTAACAAAACGTATGTTTACAGTTATACGCAATTGCACTTGCGATGCGTAGCCATCAGATGAAATGCCTTTATTGTATTGATCGTAACTGATAATTTCGCCTGCTATGTGCAAGTCGCCATTTCTCTTTACAAGTTTAAGGCGTGTTTGGTTAGCATATACGTCTTGTAGTTTGTTGTTTAGCATAGCTTCCATAGGAGCCCATCCGTATGGTGCGCGATTAGCTATCTTATCAATCTGTATAGATTTGATAAGGTCGTAATTGATGCTTGTCCCTGTGAATTTATAACTAACACTGCATGCGGTGAGCAGAGAAAGTAGCAATATGGGGATGACTATTAATTTTATGTATGCTTTCATGATTATGTGCATGCGATTAGTCCAATCCGTAATCCTTTATTTTTCGGTAAAGCGTTCGTTCAGAAATACCAAGTTGCTCTGCAGCAGCCTTTCGTCGTCCATTGTTTGCTTCCAAAGCTTTTTTAATCATGTCAAGTTCAATCTCGTCGAGCGATTTAGGCTTAAAAGTAGCTTCTTCGTAGCCCTTCTTTTTATCAGTATTATTGGCTGTCAGTGTTGGCTGTTGTTCCGTATCGTCCTTTACTTCCTCCCAATACGACAAGCTGTTGTCGTCTTCTTTGCTTAGTTTTTTTCTATTGTATAAAAGAGTGTTAGGCTCAATGCTTGTAGTTGTTGAGTGGCGAAAATCTTTTTGCCTTTCTTGCTGTTCTCTTACATAGTTTTTAAGCTCTGTAACATCGCGACGCAAGTCAAATAGAATTTGGTAGAGGATTTCTCTTTCCTTTTCAAAAGAGTGAGCATCTCGTTCACTATCACCATTTCCTCCTACCATAACTAATTGCTTACTATGCGATTCGGTTGGGAGATAAAGCGAAAGAATGTCGGGTGTGATAATGCGCTCTTCGGCCGTAACGCTCATGTTTTCAGCAATGTTTTTAAGTTGTCTCACATTGCCTGGCCATGAGTAATTAAGTAACATTTCTTGTGCGGCATCGTTAAGCCTAATGGGGGGCATGCTATATTTTTCGCTCATATCGAGCGCAAACTTCTTGAATAGAAGGGCAGCATCGTCACCCCGGTCGCGTAAGGCTGGCACAGAAATAGAAACAGTGTTTAGTCTGTAGTAGAGGTCTTCGCGGAATTTGCCATCAGCAATAGCTTTCTCCATATTGACATTTGTGGCAGCCACAATGCGTACATCTGTTTTTCTCACTTCGCTTGACCCTACTCGGATGTATTCACCAGTTTCGAGCACTCTAAGCAAGCGTGCTTGGGTTTGCAACGGAAGTTCGCCTACTTCATCAAGAAAGAGTGTGCCACCATTAGCAGCAGCAAAGTAGCCTTCACGCTGTTCTACAGCCCCAGTAAATGCACCCTTTTCGTGTCCAAATAGCTCAGAGTCTATTGTACCTTCGGGAATAGCACCGCAATTGACAGCAAAATATTTTTTGTTTTTACGCAAACTATGGTCATGAATAATGCGTGGAAAAGATTCCTTTCCCACACCATTTTCTCCTACCACAAGAACGGATAGGTCTACAGGAGCTATTTTAAGAGCAATCTCAATGGCTCTGTTAAGAGCTTCGCAGTTACCTACAATACCATAGCGTTGTTTTACACGCTGAATAGCTGAGTTATCCATTTTATTATTGCGTTTGCCTACAAAGTTAAACAATTCTATGCGAATGGTTCAATAGTTCTTCTTAATCTTTCTTGATGGGCTAAAAGTCTCTGTGATTTTTGAGTAGGTTTTCAAGCTGATTTATATAAGTAGGTGCTTAAAATTATATCAATTAATGCCGAAGACGATTGAATAAATTAATATTGAATATCTACTTAATATTTTATGAACACCTGTTTAGTTTTTAAAACTCATCAGATGATATGCCTAAGGCCGACATCAACGAGTATCCAAGAATTTCTTGGTTAAATCCTCTTCCTGTCATAGGTTCCATGGCAAAAAGCGTAATGTCCTTGCCGTCAGTTTGCGTACAGATTTGCTTTAGTTGTGTGCCATGCGTTTGCACATCGCCAATGACCATGAGGTTCTTGATTTCTTTCGCGTCTGCAAGCATAGTAAATGATTGCAGAAAAAAATCATCTTTTGATACTAATTCTTCAACGGGGAAGGAGAAAAGCTCAAAATGCCCTAGGTTGTCATCAAAAGTCAGTCCATTGATGTCTTCTTTGAATATAGAAGGCTGAAAGTTTTTTAACTTCTCAGTCTCTTTGTTATGAAGAAAGTGCACTTGTATATCATTCTTTCCAGGGCGTAATCCACCATCCAAAGCAATACAATCTAACCAATGGCAAAGGTCTGCTTGGGGTATCCGTCTACCAAGCATTCGTTCAAAGTTCACAATGAGGTCAAATGCAACCGAGTCAATATAGTCAGCATCAACGAGGATTACAGATGATGCCCATTTGTTTTCTTGCATAAAAGTATGATGTATAAATTAGGATGTTATTCTTCGTCGTCAAAGTCAAAGTCGTCGTCCATAAACATAGGCGTGTCTTCAGTAAACTCGTCTAGTGCTCGACGTTCCTTCTTAGTTGGTCTTCCTGTGCCGCGAGCTCGTCCAACGAAGCCACTTATGCGACTCATTTCTAATAGTTCGTATTGGTCTGGCGCAGTTATATTTTCAAATATGTCAGGTAATAGTTTGGCTCCTACACGTTTTTCAATGGCTTGTTTCACACGAAAGGTATAGGTGATAGGCGATTTCTTAACACCGATTTCGTCTCCAGTCTTAACAGTTCTTGCAGGTTTAGCTTGTGCGCCATTGATGGTTATTCGTCCGTTTTTACAAGCGTCAGCAGCCAATGAACGAGTTTTGTATATGCGTGCTGCCCATAACCATTTGTCTAATCTTGCTTCCATGCATGCAAGTTTTATTTATTGTTAAATTGGTTCATAGCGATATTAATGCCCGACAGACAAAATGTTTTTACTGCTTCGCCTGCAAGTTTAAGTCTTTCGTCCATTGTCTTGAGGTCCTCTTCGCCAAACTCGCCCAACACATAGTCTACTTGTGCACCATGTGGAAAGTCGTTGCCAATGCCAAAGCGTAATCGGGCATATTTTTGAGTGCCAAGTACCGATGCTATGTGTTTCAATCCATTGTGTCCACCATCGCTACCTCCTGGTTTAAGCCTAAGGTGCCCAAAGGGGAGCGAAAGGTCGTCTACCACAACCAACACACGTTCAACAGGAATTTTCTTTTCGTTCATCCAATATCTAACGGCATTGCCCGAAAGGTTCATGTAGGTAGAAGGCTTTAACAACGTAAGCGTTTGGTTTTTTACTTTGAGGGTTGCAACAAATCCATATCGTTTGTCTTCAAAAGTAATACCAGCTTCAGTTGCTAAGGCATCAACAACTCTAAAGCCAATGTTATGGCGTGTGCGAGCATATTCGTCGCCAATATTTCCTAATCCAACTATAAGATAATTCACTTGTATATATTGTTTTGCGTAAAAACAAAGTTAAGGATTAAGTGCAGGCCCCCCAATGCTTATTGTTTAGGATGGCTCTTTCACTTAATCCTTAAGTATATAAATGTGCTCTGTCTAAGAAAATTAAGCTTCAGCAGCAGCTGCAGCAGCACCCATAGCGGCACGAGTCATCTTAACAGCGCAAACGATAACTTCTTTAGGAGTTACCATTTCAAGACCTTCATAGTGGAGGTCACCTGCCTTGATAGTTTTACCAAGGTTCAAGTTAGTAACATCAACTGTGAGCTTTTCAGGGATTTGATCGTACATAGCACGTACTTTGAGCTTACGTACCATCATCATCAAACGACCACCGGCGCGTACACCAGCAGCAAGACCTGTTGCTTGTACAGGAACACCCATAACGATAGGCTTCTCAGCATGTACTTCGTAGAAGTCTACGTGTAGCACGTTGTCTTTTACTGGGTGGAATTGTACCTCCTTCAAAATAGCTTTGTGGTCTGTGCCATCAATGTTGATATCGATGAGGTAGATGTGAGGAGTATAGATAAGCTTGTTGATTTCCTTTTCGCTTACAGAGAAGTGAACAGCTACAGGATTGCCGTTTTCGTCCTTCTTTTCACCATAGATTACGCAAGGAACGTTGCCGCTGTTGCGGATTTCCTTAGTGGCTTTTTTGCCAAGGTCAGTACGTACAGTACCGCTGATAGAAATTTGTTTCATTTTGTTGAATAATAATTTGTGTTACTCTAAATTAAGTTTTTCCTATGCAATTGCTTCTACGCACCAAACGTATTTTCAATTGTTATAGGGTTCTTTTGTTTAGCTTAATTCGCCATCACACACAAGGCTGTTCACCCGATGTAGGACAAATCAGGTGCAAATGTACGATTTTTTTTGTTATTGTGCAAGTGTTTTGTGTCTAACATCAACTTGCCTTACTAACAAATTAAGCCTCTTCTGTGCTTTCTTCTGTATTTTCGCCTTTAATAAAGTCGAGCAACATGTGCATTGCTACTGATGTTGCCGAAGCTAAGTTCTTATCGCGTCCGTTGTCTTCTTCAATCATACGAGTAACAATTTTGTCTGCGTTTCCTACTGCAATCCAGATTGTACCAACGATAACGCCGCTTTTGCCACCATCAGGACCGCCAGGACCAGCATAACCGCTGATAGCAACAGCGTAATCGGTGTTGAAGAGTTTGTTAGAGCCCAAAACCATTTGGCGTACCACCTCTTCGCATACAGGGGTTTGTTCTTCTATTACAGTGGCATCAACACCCAAGATGTTTTCTTTTACCTCGTCTGCATAGCAGATAAGTCCACCTTTGTAGTAGTTTGAACTTCCAGGAACTGCTGTTATAACGCTTGCAATGCGACCTGCGGTGCAACTTTCTGCAGTAGAGAGTGTTTTGCACTCGCGCCACATGATTTCATTAATTTCTTTGCTTACAAGTTTTAAATCTAAATCCATTGTATAGATATATGTTTATGTTTATATTCGGATTATTGGGGATATCTCATTATGGGTTAAGTAGGTAGATATGAACACCTACATTATAGTATAGTGCGCGAATAGGCGGGTTTGTCGATGGGGCAGAAGTCTTTATCAAGATATTTAAAATATCCTGTAATAGCTATCATAGCCGCATTGTCTGTTGTGTAAGAGAAACGTGGAATGTAGATGTCCCATCCCTTCTTTTCAGCGCGTTGCTTAAAAGCATTTCTTAATCCAGTGTTTGCAGAAACGCCACCTGAAAGAGCCACATGCTGAATGCCTGTTTGCTTAACGGCTAAGTCTAACTTCTTCATCAAGATGTCCACAATTGTGCGTTCAAGCGATGCAGCCAAATCTTCCTTATGATGTTCAATAAAATCGGGGTCGGTTTTTAGTTGATCGCGCAAGAAGTAGAGAAAAGAAGTCTTCAGTCCCGAAAAACTATAATCAAGCCCACTAATGTTAGGTTTGCTAAATTTATAAGCATCAGGATTTCCTTGACGAGCCAATTTGTCAATAATTGGGCCGCCAGGATAGCCAAAGCCCATAACCTTAGAACATTTGTCCATGGCTTCGCCTGCAGCATCGTCAATTGTTTGGCCTAATATCTCAAGTTTGTTGTAGGCATTAACTTTTACAATCTGCGAATTGCCACCGCTTACAAGCAAACACAAAAAAGGGTAGGGGGGCACGCTGTGTTCATCATCGTGTGTTTGGATGAAGTGTGCTAATATATGTCCTTGCAAGTGGTTTGCTTCAATAAGAGGAATGCCAAGTGCAGTGGCAAGCCCCTTGGCAAACGATACGCCAACAAGTAGTGAACCCATTAGTCCAGGTCCAAGCGTAACAGCCACGGCTGATAGTTCTTCCTTTGTTACGCCAGCGCGTTTTAATGCTTGGTCTACAACGGGTACGATGTTTTGCTGGTGCGCACGTGATGCCAATTCGGGCACCACGCCACCATATGCTTTGTGTACTTCTTGGCTCGCAGTAACGTTGCTTAGTAGGTATCCATCGCGTAGCACGGCAGCCGATGTGTCGTCGCAACTCGATTCTATAGCAAGTATCGTTATCATGTTTAGTTATTTTTCTTTAGCAAATATCCATTGCTCCATATTTATGGTGTTGTGAATATCAGCCCAATTAAACCTATGGTTTTGAAGTTGGCTTATGCCGAAATTAGTAAGTAAGTACTTCCAAGCCATGTTCTGTCATCAAGAAGGTGTGTTCCCATTGTGCAGAAGGCAGTTCGTCTTCAGTAACCACGGTCCATCCATCTTCTTCGTCGATAAACACGTGCCAATCGCCCATGTTTATCATAGGTTCAATAGTAAATACCATGCCCGGAACCAATAGCATGCCATGACGATGAGTGTTGTAGTGGTCTACTTCGGGGTCTTCGTGAAATTCCAGTCCAACGCCATGTCCGCAAAGATCGCGTACCACGCTAAAACCGTTTTTCTTGGCATGCTTTTCTATGGCTTTGCCAATGTCGCCCACAAAGCCCCAAGGTTTGGCAGCTTCTGCTCCAATTTCAAGGCACTCTTTGGTTACGCGAACAAGTTTCTCTTTTTCTGGAGAGGTCTTTCCTATAATAAACATGCGTGAGGCATCGCTGAAGTATCCATCAAGAATAGTACTTACATCTACATTGATGATATCGCCTTCTTGCAATATTTCATATTCAGACGGAATGCCATGACACACCACTTCATTAATGCTTGTGCATACACTCTTCGGGAAACCTTCGTAATTAAGAGGAGCGGGTATTGCGCCATGTGCCACAGTATAGTCGTATACCAATTTATCAATATCAGCAGTGCTCATGCCTGCATGAATTTCTTTTTCAACCAAATCAAGCACCCCTGTGTTCACTTCGCATGAGCGTTTGATACCTTCTATTTGTTCAGGCGTCTTGATTAGTTTGCGTGTAGGAACGAGCTCTCCACGATTTTGAAAACTCAGAATGCGTTTATCGAAATCTGTAGGTTCTTGTCCTTTGGGGACATACCAATTTCTAATTCTTCTTTTTAACATCATTGTGTGTAATATATTGTGGAGTGGCTTTTAGCCATTTCGTTGCAAAGTTAGTGCAAACCGAACGACAATCAAAACAAAAAGCAATTTTTGTTATGCTTGTCTGAGGTGCCGCCTAACTT
>DJEH01000129.1:0-22635 GCA_002431845.1 Prevotellaceae bacterium UBA5903
GGTACGATAGAGGAATGGGAAACAAAAGAAAAATCAGAACGTTAAGTACAAATATAGAATGAAAATGCTTTCAGTAATAAAATATCAGTTGTTGCTTGTTTTAGCCTTATGTTCATCTTCATTGTTTGCTCAACAACGGAGTGAAAGCGAGGCACAACAAGTAGCTTCGCAATGGTTTGCTGCGCATGCTCCAGCCCACAAAATAATGTCTGTAAAAAACATTGCCAAAAGCATGAAACAAGCTGACTACCGAGCTGCATGGTGCTTTAAGCAAGGAAAAAATTTTGTGCTTGTTGGAAAAAACAAAGAGCAGCCTTCTATATTAGGCTATGGCAATGTAAATCGAGAGAATATGCCCGATATGTTGCAAAAGATGCTTTCTTTTAGCCCCATCAATGTGCAACACTATCCGCTTGATGGTGCCAAATGGAAGCCCGTAGCACCATTGCTTACCACCTTACACTATTTTGGCTCGCCCTACAACGATCTTTGTCCTTACTATACAGACGACAATGGTGTTACCTCAAAAGAGCGTTGCGTGGCAGGCTGTGTAGCTATTGCTATGGAGCAGATATTGGCTTATTACAAACGCATCTATACCTTGCAAGACACGCTAAAAGGATGGACTACTCCCCACTATACGATAGCCGACATACTGCCTGGTGAAACTGTTGATGCACGTCTTATTCGTGACTCTTACAAGGACGGACTTGCCACAAAGGATGAGCGCGAAGCCGCAGCCAAACTGATGTACTACTTGGGTGTAGCCTCAAAGATGCAATGGGGACTCTCTGCCAGTGGAACGAATACTTGGCGATTGGTTGAGCCTTTAAAAAAGGCTTTCGGACTTCAGTATGTTCATCATCTTGACAGTTATCAATACGCTCCAGTTGCCTATTGGAACTTCTTGGCAAACGAGATTGCCGAAGGTCGCCCCGTATATTATGCTGGCAGTGCTATGAACCTTGAAGGGCATGCCATTGTGCTTGATGGCATTGACGAAGCAGGTATGTTCCACATCAATTGGGGATTTGCAGGCGACTATGATGGCTATTTCCGCCTTGATGTGCTCTCGCTCAGAGAACCTGAAAACGAGCATAAAGAATTTAATGAAAATGGTTTTTTCTGCAATCAAGAGGCCTTGGTTGTATGTCCCGACGAGGTGGCATGCTTGCCTCCCGACACCCTTCAGCGTACGGGACGAGAGGTTCGTATCGACTCGCTTTGGTGCATTGACGAACCATCAACACAGTGTGCAACACGCGTTAAAATGATTATTCGCAACACTTCAGACCAATGTATTACCACCCCTTTTGCTCTGCTACAAAATGCCCCAACCGACACTGCTGCCATGCAACAAGCACAGTGGTTGGCATTTACGGGGCGTACGCTCATGCCCAACGAGAGCGACACATTGCTCATCCATACCCAATTTGCTAATAGCGGCGAAAGCATCTTGTCGGTAACGCCCGATGGGGTACAAACGCTCTATGCCATTAAGTGCAATGTTAGTGACGAAGGTACAAAAGATATACAAGAGTCTGATGATATACACTTTAATGTTGTAGACCATACCACCCTCAACATTTGTCAGCCGCTTGCTAATAGTGCCAATTGTCGTGCAGCACAAAACTATCTGTTCGACCTCACCGACGAGACTACGCAAACCAATGCCCACAAAACGGCACGCGTATATCTCGATGCTGGGGCCGACACCATCGTAAGCATGCAGTTCTCGCAATTGGTTCCTGGCCGCACCTACACCTATCGGTTGCGACGCAATTGGCCCGTAGTGATTGAAAAGAAGTTTACGATGCCTACAGCCGACGCTATTGTAAATACAAAGTGCAATCAGTCCAACGCTTCAACCCATTACTTCGATGTTGATGGTAAGCGATACCTCTGTATGCCAACCAACCACAATGGCGTGATAATAGAAAAAACTGATAATAACATTCATAAAAAAATAACTCATAAATAACGCACAAAAAACTCATTGACCCACCATTATGTTGAAGAAAATACACATTGAAACTCTCCTTATAAGCAACACCGAAAACGGCGAAGACATCATCCGCACCCAAAGCACGGGGGGATGCCTAATAGAGGAAACTGGCATTATGTTGCGCTATGCCGAAAAGCAAAACAACGGCACCGCTACCCTGTTGCTTACAGAAGATTTAGCCGACTTAAAGCGACATGGAAGCACCGAGGCTCGCATGACCTTTGTGAGCGGAAAACTCATTCCTTGTACTTATAAAACCGCCAATGGAATGCTCGACTTTAGCCTTTACACACATCAGCAAAGCTTTGACATTGATGCCACGGGCGGTTGCTTTAAAGCCCAATACTCTATGCTTGCAGCAGGCAAACAAGTGGCAGACAACGTGCTCACCGTAAAGTGGACGTTTGATGAGTAGGCGTTCAATATAAGTAGGCACTCAATATTAATTGATATGCCTTAGTACATTGTTTCAGTCATAAACCAAGGCTTCAGACAAAATCAATGCACAAATTCATGCCAATTAATTTTGAACACATAGTTACAAAAAAACATTAATTCGGAACCAATGAAAACAATGCTTAATCTATCATTCTTGCACAACAAACGCATCAAAACTCTGTTGCTAAGTGCCGTAGTAATAGTAGGTATAGGCATTTGTGCAATTGTTTTGGCCATTAAAAAGCCATTTGTAAACGACTTTGAAATTGTTGATCAGTTGGGCGGAAACCTTTTTCCATCGGCCATACTATCGGTTGCAACCACCGACGCACAAGTAATTAAGCCCATGGACGGCACCTATGTGGGTAACCCAAAATCGTGTATTGCCATAAAAATGCATAGCCGCAAAAAGGGCGAGGTGGTGCGTATTGATTTGGCCGAGACCCCATTCTATGCCCGCTCAATCAGCACTTTTGTGTTGCCACAAAAGAATGTAGACTACATTATCTACCCCGACATACTATGGCGATATGATGCTTTGCGCGACAACGAGCAAGCCGAACCCATAAGCGTAGTGGCCAATGTTGAGGCCGACGGTAAAGACTTTGGGCAGAAGGTGCGCACCTTTTCAGTGCGTAGCATCAACGAGTGCTTGCTTGGCTACAACAAGCAGCTTGCCAATGGAAAAATGCGCTACGTGAGCACCCGTCTTTTCTTTGCAGCCTACGTAAACGAGGAAAATCCGCTCATTGACAAAATACTTCGTGAAGCCCTCAATACCAAAATTATCCGCCGCTTTTTAGGCTATCAAGGTTCAGAAGAGATGGTCGATAAGCAGGTCTATGCCCTTTGGTATGTGCTGCAAAAGCGCAATTTTCGCTATAGTTCAGTGTCGTATTCAAGCCTATCGAGCAATGTGGTTTATGCCCAACGGGTGCGTACTTTTGAGGATGCACTCAACTCTTCACAAATCAACTGCGTAGATGGTAGTGTGCTCTTTGCTTCGCTCTTGCGTGCCATAAACATTACGCCTGTATTGGTACAAATGCCAGGCCACATGTTTGTGGGTTTCTACACCAGTAAAAGCAAAAAGAACCTAACTTTTCTCGAAACCACAATGATTGGTGATGTAGACCTTGATGACTATTTTCCCGACGAAAAGTTAGACTCTACACGCACCACAAAGTCGCAAGCCGAAATGTCGCGGCTCACTTTTGAAAAATCAAAAGAATATGCCATGAAAGAGTATGCCAGAATGAAAGATAAAGTGCAAGCCAACAAGCCTGGCTATATGTTTGTTGAGATAAATAAAGGCGTTAGACGCAGCGTGCAAAGTATTGGAAAATAAAAGGATAAAGCATTTTTTATAAGAATTATTTTTGTACTTCACTCCTCTTACAGTAATTTTGCACATTAATTGACACAAAGATATAGTGTCCACTCGCATATAGCGCAGCAATAAGCATGCAGCGTGTGGTAACTATTAAGTCCACAGATTTTTTTAAAACGTTTATGAACCTCATAGTAGACATTGGCAATTCATCAGCAAAGGTAGCCGTATTTAATAAAAATGAGATGCTGATGCGCAAACGGCTTGGGGCTGACATGATAAACGACCTTGCTACAATCGTCGGCGAATATGATGTCAAAGCCTGTGCCTTCTCTTCTGTGGGCAGCCCATCCGACGAAGCGGTAAGCGCCATCCGACGCCTCGTTTCAAACACATTATACGTTAAAGGCGATACGCCCACACCCCTTATTTGCGACTATCGCACCCCACACACCTTAGGAAGCGATCGCTTGGCAGCAGCCGTTGGAGCGGCTCATTGCTATCCACAATGCGACCTCCTTATCATCGATGCAGGCACATGTATTACCTACGACTATGTGAGTGCCGATGGACATTACCTTGGTGGCAATATATCGCCAGGATTGGGTATGCGCTTGCGAGCCTTGCATGAGCAAACAGCCCGACTGCCGCTTGTAAACGTTGGCAATGCCGAAATACAACCTTATGGAAAAGACACGCCTTCGGCCATTCAAAATGGTGTGTTGCGCGGGATGGATTACGAAATTATAGGTTATCTGCACGCCATGTTACGCCAGCATCCAGCAGCTCGCATATTCCTAACGGGCGGAAATGGCTATCGCTTTGCACAAGAATTTGAAGTAGAACGCAACGATGCTCTTGTCGAAATAGGGCTCAACTGCATATTACAGTATCAAGAAATATAAATGACAACAATCCACAAATATTTGGCTACTGCTGCATTGGCAGCATTGTCTTTAAGTGCCGTGGCGCAAACCAACGGAAGCAATTCGCCCTATTCGCGCTATGGTTTTGGTTTATTGGGCGATGGCGGAAATGCCTTTAACAAGGGTATGAGCGGTACCGCCTATGGTATGCGTAGCGGCAAGGAACTCAACACCAAAAATCCAGCGTCGTATGCAGCAATCGACTCGCTTACCTTCTTGTTCGACCTTGGATTATCGTTGCAGAATGGCAACTTCTCGCAAAATGGTCGTAGCACCAATGCCCACAACACGTCAATTGACTACATTACGGCTGGTTTCAGAATGGCTCCCCGCTTGGGCATGACCTTAGGACTTGTGCCTTATAGCACAATAGGCTATAACACAAGCAACGAAACAACCTCAAAGAGCGAAGATGGTCTGTCGCAAATTACACGTACCAACACCTTTGCCGGTGACGGCGGACTGCACGAGGCATACGTTGGTGTGGGTTGGGCTATAGTTAAACCACTCTCAGTTGGTTTCAATGCCGGTTATCTGTGGGGCGACCTCGAACATTCGTCTACAATGGAGGTGTCGGGCACCACAGCAAGTTCGTCTAATGTGCCGACAACAAAAACCACATATAGTGCCGACATACGTACCTATAAAGTTGATTTTGGTTTGCAATACGAGCAACAAATCAACAAGAAAAACAAACTCACCTTGGGCTTTGTTTATGGTTTGGGCCACAAGGTGAACCGCACTGCTCACTACTACAATCAGCGCATACAGTCGAGCACAGTGCTTAGTGGCGACACGCTACGTTGTGCCAATGCCTTTCAACTGCCCCATACGTTTGGTGTAGGTCTGACGTGGACGCTACGCAATTCATTGCGCGTTGGTGCCGACTACACCCTACAAAAATGGGCCGATGTAAAATATCCTGAGGTAGTTACAAAACTCGATAAGTCGCTCGACTATGTAAGCACAAAAGGTGCATTCTCTGATATGCATAAGGTGAGTGTTGGTGCAGAATATGTGCCCAATCCCGACGGCCTACGTTGGCGACAAAGGGTACGCTATCGTGCCGGCTTCTCTTATGCAACGTCGTACACAAAGATTGATAGCAACAATGGCCCTAAGGACTTTCAAGCCAGTTTGGGCTTTGCTTTCCCCATCGTAAACGTTTACAACAACCGCACCTATCTCAACTTCTCTGTTCAATACGAACACGTTAAGCCACAATTGGCAAGCATGATAAAAGAGAACTACATACGTTTTTGCATAGGCTTGTCGTTTAGCGAACGTTGGTTTATGAAGTGGAAAGCTGAGTAAGCAAATAGCCCACTTAAGAAAAATGAAAGGTAAGTATCAACACACACGAGCATGGCACAGATGGATGGTCTATCCGTTTTTGTTTCTGCTCCTTGCAAGTCCCGTGGCATGCTCAAACGATGCACCTCCAGTAGGAAATACCGTGGTAGGGCGCGACTCCTTGCCTGTAATGGTTACGCGCGGTGTGTCTAAAATCATCACCGACTCAGGCATTGTTCGTTACAAGATAATCACCGAAGAATGGCGCATTTACGACAAAACCACGCCACCCCGATGGGAGTTTCCAAAGGGATTATTCCTTGAACGCTACGACAACAAGTTTAAGGTAGACCTCCGGTTTACAGCCGATAGTGCATGGCTTTACGACCAAAACTTGTGGAAGTTGCGTGGGCACGTGTTGCTCGACGATAAAACCTCGCAAAGCAAACTGCGCACGCAAGAGTTGTATTGGAACATGCGTACGGGCGAAATGTCGTCGAACGTACACACCTACCTCAAACAACCCCAACAAGAGATTGAGGGTAACTGGTTTAGAGCCACAATGCAAAACGGACATGCCACCCAATACCACGTTAAGCAATCAAGCGGATTTATGCCAATGGGCGATATAGGTGGTGCTCCAGCAACACCAGTTCAAGCGCAGTCAGGTGCTACAAGCAAGGACACTGCTACTGCCCAACCACAACACGAAGCCCCTATAAGCCGACCCAAAAGTTTCGATAAAAGTAGATAAAAGCTCCTTTAAAAATAATATGTCAAAGGGCAGAATTACCTTATGCATTGTTTTTGCAACATTGCGTAGGTGGTTCTGCCCTTTGATGTTGATGTGCATACATACTGAATATCAGCTATTTTATAGTTATCTTGTGTATGCTCGTTCCCTTATCATTGTGGTATAATTGCGTAATGATGCGAATGATTGTTTGCTCATTACGGTCGTGATGAGCATTCATTACGACCGTAACGAGCATTCATTACGGTCGAGATGAGCATTCATTACGGTCGAGATGAACCAACTATAATGCGCTTTTTTACACAACAATATTACAATTCTTACGCAATTAGCATGCGTAAGCTTAAAGAGGGCGATAACGTAAAATTGGTGCCTTATTTACAATGCATTCGCATGTTTTTATTACCTTTGCATACATAAATACTAAAAACAATATAACGATGAACGTTTTAGATCTTAGCGAACAAGAAATACAACGCCGCAATTCGCTCGAAGAATTGCGCAATATGGGCATTGATCCATATCCTGCAGCCGAATATCACGTAAATGCATATAGCGACGATATAAAGGAGAATTTTAAAGAAGACGAAAAGCGCGAAGTATGTATTGCTGGTCGTCTGATGACACGCCGCGTAATGGGCAAGGCAAGTTTTGCCGAACTGATGGACTCTAAAGGCCGAATTCAGGTGTATATCACACGCGATGACATCTGCCCAGGCGAAGATAAAACGCTCTACAACACTATATTTAAAAAACTACTCGACCTTGGCGACTTTGTTGGCGTAAAGGGCTTTGTGTTCCGCACACAGACGGGCGAAATCTCAGTTCATGCACAAGAGTTGGTGCTCTTATCGAAGAGCCTCAAGCCACTCCCCGTGGTGAAAGAAAAAGATGGTGTGACCTACGATGCATTCAACGATCCCGAGCTTCGTTATCGCCAACGCTACGTAGACCTTTTGGTTAATCCTGGCGTGAAGGACATATTCCTAAAGCGCACCAAGATTATCAAAACCATGCGTGAGTACTTTGACGAGGCAGGTTACACCGAGGTTGAAACACCAATATTGCAGTCAATCCCAGGTGGTGCAAGTGCCCGTCCGTTCATCACTCACCACAACTCACTCGACATTGACCTTTATCTTCGCATCGCAACCGAGCTATATCTGAAGCGCTTGATAGTAGGTGGTTTTGAAGGCGTTTACGAAATAGGTAAAAACTTCCGTAACGAAGGTATGGACCGCACGCACAATCCAGAGTTTACGTGTATGGAGCTCTATGTGCAGTATAAGGACTATAACTGGATGATGTCGTTCACAGAGAAACTACTCGAACGCATCTGCATAGCCGTAAATGGTTGCACAGAAAGTGTAATCGACGGCAAAACCGTAAGCTTTAAGGCTCCATTCCGCCGTTTGCCTATACTCGAGGCCATTAAAGAGAAAACTGGTTACGACCTTGATGGTAAGAGCGAAGACGAAATACGCGATATTTGCAAAAAGCTTAACATGGAGATTGACGACACCATGGGTAAGGGCAAACTCATTGACGAAATTTTCGGCGAGTTTTGCGAAGGCACATATATCCAACCAACCTTCATCACCGACTATCCCATTGAAATGTCGCCACTCACCAAAAAGCATCGTTCTAACCCCAACCTCACAGAACGCTTTGAGTTGATGGTAAATGGTAAGGAGTTGGCCAATGCTTACTCCGAGCTAAACGACCCTATCGACCAAGAAGAACGCTTCCAAGAGCAGTTGCGCTTGTCTGAAAAGGGCGACGATGAAGCCATGTTTATCGACCAAGACTTTTTGCGTGCATTACAGTATGGCATGCCTCCAACCTCGGGTATTGGCATTGGCATTGACCGTTTGGTAATGCTTATGACTGGCCAAACTCAAATACAAGAGGTACTGTTCTTCCCACAAATGCGCCCCGAAAAGAAAGCTCCACGCGACAAGGCCGACAAATATGTGGCTGCTGGTATAGCCGAAGAACTCGTGCCCATTTTACAAAAGGTGGGTTACTATCTTGTGAGCGACTTGAAGGACGTGAAGGCACAGAAAATTCAACAACAGATTGGCGAAATCATTAAGAAGTATAAACTCGATATAGCCAAACCAAGTGTGCAAGATATTGAGGCTTGGAATATCTGATAAGTAGGTGAACATCTGCTTGCTAAAAACGGGCAGATGCTCACACTTTCCGTAGATGTGTAAACATAACTATCATATATGTACGACTTAGGAAACATAGCAGTGATGGGTAGTGGCAGTTGGGCCACTGCTATCGCCAAGATGCTACTTGAAAAAGTGGAGCATCTGCATTGGTATATACGCCGACAAGATGCTATCGACGACTTCGTACGTATGGAACACAACCCCTCTTACCTAACGAGTGTGCATTTCGACACCTCGCGCATCACTTTCTCAACCGATATCAATGAGATAGTGAAAAACTGCCGAACGTTGGTATTTGTCACTCCGTCGCCCTATCTTAAAAACCATTTACGAAAGCTAAAGGTTAAGTTGCACGACAAGTTTATCATTACTGCTATCAAAGGCATTGTGCCCGATGAAAACCTTGTATGCTCTGAGTTTTTCAGACAAATATACAATGTGCCCGACGAGAACCTTGCGGTGTTGGGCGGTCCAAGTCATGCAGAGGAAGTGGCGCTCGGACGCTTAACTTACCTAACCGTGGGATGCTCAGACAGTGCAAAAGCCACGGCTTTTGCCGAAACAATGGCTTCGAGCTACGTAAAAACTAAAACGGCAGCCGATGTGATAGGAATAGAGTATGCCTCGGTTTTAAAAAACGTTTATGCCATAGCAGCAGGCATTTGCAATGGGTTGAAGTATGGCGACAACTTTCAGAGTGTACTCATGTCGAATGCTGTACAAGAGATGAACCGTTTTTTGCGTGCCGTCTATCCCATCGACCGCTGTGTGTACGACAGTGTTTACTTAGGCGACCTTTTGGTGACGGGATATTCAAACTTCTCGCGCAACCGCATATTCGGCACAATGATAGGTAAGGGATATAGTGTAAAATCGGCGCAAATAGAGATGGAGATGATAGCCGAAGGGTATTATGGCACCAAATGTATGAAAGACATTAACAAACACTATCATGTAAATATGCCTATACTTGATGCTGTATACAACATCCTTTACGAGCGTATCTCGCCCACAATCGAAATAAAGTTGCTCACCGACTCGTTTAGATAAACAGCGGTGAAGAAAACTCATATCAAATAGCTTTAGGAATTAGGAGTTAGTCACCATTAACTCTTAATTCCTATTTTTTAAATTAAGCTCTCATGACCTTTAGTATAAAACGCTATACAGCCAACGATAAAGAACTATGGAATGACTTTTTGACGAGTTCAAAAAATGCCACTTTCTTGTTACACCGCAACTATATGGACTATCATAGCGACAGATTTGCCGATTACTCGTTGATGGTGTATAAGGACAATAAACTTTATGCGTTGCTGCCAGCAAACCAAGCAAACAACACGTTTTATTCGCACCAGGGACTAACCTATGGTGGCTTGGTAACCAACTCAAAAGCCACTGCCGACGATGTGTGTCAAGTGTTTGTAACACTTAATAACTATCTGCAGCAGCAAGGTTTTCGAAAGGTGGTTTACAAAGCCATTCCGTGGATATATCAGCAGTTGCCTGCCGAAGAAGACCTTTATGCCATAGTCAAAGAATGCCATGCACACCTGTCTGTGCGCAACATATCGTCTGTTATCAATATGCACAATCCCCTAAAATGGAGGCGCATACGCTCTTGTGGAGCCAACAAAGCCGAACTTAGTGGCATCGTGTCGGAAGAGAGTGAAGACTTTGCTACATTTTGGCAAATACTGCAAGACAACCTCATGACCACCTATCAAGCCAAACCCGTTCATACGCTCAAAGAGATATTATTACTCAAGTCCAGATTTCCCAATCAAATAAGGCTTTACGTAGCAAAGAAAAACGAAATCATGCTGGGAGGAACCTTGCTCTACGTAACCCCGCAAGTGGTGCATGTGCAATATATATCCGCGTCGCCAGAGGGCAAACACGAGCATGCTTTAGACGCTTTGTTTAGAAAACTATTGCAAGAAGATTACAAAAACTGCATGTACTTTGACTTTGGCACATCAAACGAACAACAGGGTAAAGTGCTCAACACATCGCTCATCTACCAAAAAGAGGGTTTCGGTGGCAGAGCCGTTTGCTACGACACCTATGAGTGGGAACTTTGAACATAAAATATTGAATGTCCCCTTATTTTATTTAATAAAAACTTAGCACAACACATAAAAAAGCAGTACTTTTGCAAAAGTTTTAAACATTATAGAATACATAATAAAACATATCCCAATATGTCCTCAACAAAGAAAATCAAAACCGCACTTGTATCGGTATTTCATAAAGACGGCTTAGATCAACTCCTTGCAAAACTTCATGAAGAAGGAGTTCAATTTTTGTCTACTGGTGGTACACAAAAGTTTATTGAATCTTTAGGCTATCCCTGCCAAAAGGTTGAAGAAGTGACAACCTATCCATCAATACTTGGTGGACGCGTTAAGACACTCCACCCAAAAATATTTGGTGGCATCTTAGGACGTCGCGAACTCGAAGAGGATAAGAAGGAAATGGCTCACTACGAAATTCCTGAAATCGACCTCGTAATCGTAGACCTCTATCCATTTGAACAAACCGTGGCAAGTGGTGCAAGCGAGGCTGATATCATCGAGAAGATTGACATAGGTGGCATCTCGCTCATCCGTGCTGGAGCTAAGAACTTTAAGGACGTTGTTATCGTACCCTCAAAGGCCGAATACCAACCATTACTCGACATCATCAATAAGAATGGTGCACAAACCGAACTTGAAGAGCGTCGTTGGTTTGCTACGAAAGCTTTTGGTGTAAGTAGCCACTACGATACCGCTATTCACAACTGGTTTGAGAAATAAAGCATTTTATTGACGGAGATAAGATATGCAAAGCCCGAACAGGCAAAAATGTGATGGCTTGATGCCATACATTAAAAATCTCATCTCGCAACTCAATACAAAATAACATGGGAATTTTTTCAAAGTTCTTTTCATTTACACAAGAGTTGGCTATTGACTTAGGTACAGCCAACACTATTATTATTGCCGATGGCGAGATTGCTGTAAACGAGCCTTCGGTGGTGGCACTTGACACACATAGCGAAAAAATGATTGCAGTGGGCGAGGATGCTAAGCGCATGTACGAAAAGACAAATAACAAGATACGTGTAATTCGTCCATTGCGCGACGGCGTAATTGCCGACTTCAATGCTTGCGAGCAAATGATGCGCGGTTTGATAAAGAAAGTACACTCTGGCAAACGCCTCTTCTCGCCTTCATTGCGAATGGTAATTGGTGTGCCAAGCGGTTCGACCGAGGTGGAACTAAGAGCTGTGCGCGACTCTGCCGAACATGCAGGCGGACGCGATGTGTTCTTGCTCTATGAGCCAATGGCTGCCGCCATTGGTATTGGCATCGATGTAAATGCCCCCGAGGGTAACATGATTGTTGATATAGGTGGTGGTACCACAGAGATTGCTGTAATCTCGTTGGGTGGCATTGTGTCGAACAACTCTATCAAAATGGCAGGCGACGACTTTACAAGCGATATTCAAGAGTACATGAGCCGCCAGCACAACGTGCGCGTAAGCGAACGTATGGCAGAGCGTATCAAAATTAATGTGGGCGCTGCACTTACCGACTTGCCCAATCCGCCTAAGGACTATCTTATTCATGGTCCTAATCGTATCACTACTATGCCAATGGAAGTGCCTGTGTGCTACCAAGAGATAGCTCACTGCTTAGAAACCTCTATTGCTAAGATAGAACAGGCTGTAGTGAACGCTTTGGCCAATACTCCGCCTGAGCTATATGCCGACATTGTGAAGAATGGCATCTATCTTACTGGTGGTGGTGCATTGTTGCGCGGACTCGATAAGCGTTTGAGTGATAAAATCAATATACCTTTCCATGTGGCAGAAGACCCTCTGCTTTGTGTGGCTAAGGGTACGGGTATTGCACTTAAAAATGTTGAGAACTTTACGTTCTTGATGCGATAATGATGCAGAGCATTTTGCATTGTGCTGAAACAGAACCAAGGCTTGATAAAATCAAGTGTATGTGTCAGAAAAATGCAATAAATATGCTACTATATAAATAAAAAAAAGGACGAGTGGCCTCACCCTCTCGGTCCCCATCTCCAAGGGGAGAGGGCGACCAAGTGGGTGAGGCTTTCTTTTACAACACAGATATCTCTCTTATTTATGAGCGATAATAATTCAAAAAGCAATTTAGTAGACTTTGTAGGCAAATATAGCTATTGCTTCCTTTTTGTCATACTTGAGGCAATCAGCATGACATTGCTTTTTAGATTTAATAGCTACCAAGGCAGTGTGTGGTTTAGTGCTGCCAACTCGTTTGTGGCTAAGGTTAATGGTATTTATACAGATGCTATTAGTTTTATCCATTTGCAAGAAGTAAATCGTAGCCTTACGGACCAAAATATTGCTTTGCAGCGCGAAACCGAACATCTGCGACAAGCGTTGATAACAGCTACAAAAGACACAACCATCACCGAGAAACTGATGAAAGAAAAACTCGTTGGTTACAACATGATACCAGCCATGGTGGTGTCTAACAGCTCTGATAGGGCAAACAACTATATCGTGATAGACCGCGGTGAAGCCGACGGCATCCGTCCTGAAATGGGCGTTGTTGGTGGAGGTGGCGTGGTAGGCATTGTATATTTGGTAGGCCCTCATCATTCGTTGATAATACCTGTGACCAACCGCAAGTCAAGCATCAGCTGCCGCATACGTGGCCAGAACTATTTTGGCTATTTGCAATGGGATGGTTCGAGTATGTTGAGTGCATATCTTGACGATGTGCCACGTTATGCCCGTCCACACGTGGGGCAGGCGGTTGAAACAAGTGGTTATTCGGCAGTGTTCCCTCCAGGCATATTTGTAGGTCGTGTGCGCAAGGTGCGCAATTCATCTGACGGTCAATCCTACAGATTAGACGTAACCTTGGGCACTAACTTTGCCAACTTGCGCGATGTGTCGGTTGTAACAACTCCTTACAAAGCAGAGATTGACACACTGCAAGTGCATGCACAACAAGTGGACGAAGCAACCGAGAATACCCACTAACTCTTATTGTACATAGGTAAGCAATAAGTGCCTGCTTATGTATTTCATAGAATAATATAACCTCTACAATAACTCTTTAACATTATTATCCGTGTTTCAAACAGTTATGTCGCGAGTGGGATGGTTCATCTCGCTACTATTGCTGCAAGCGTTGGTTTTTAACCATGTGCACATATTAGGTTTTGCCACACCGATGCCCTATGTTTATTTCTTGCTTATTATGCCGAGCAATACCCCGCGTTGGCTTTATGTGTTGTTGGGCTTTGTGTTGGGCTTGTGTGTAGACCTCTTTACCAATACTCCAGGCATGGCGGCTGGTGCACTATGCTTGTTGGGACTTATTAATCCGCTTTTGCTAAAGGTATTTTCGCCAAGCGATAACAACGATAGCTTTGAGCCTTCGCACAAAACAATGGAGTGGGGGGCATTTGTAAGATACGTATTCTTTAGCGTGCTGATATACTGCATTGTGTTCTTTATTTTTGAAGCCTTTTCATTCTTTGATTGGTTGATTTTGCTCATCAACATTGTAGGTAGCACGTTGCTCACCACCTTGTTTGTTGTGGCAATGGAACTTATTCGTGGAAAGTGACCTAAGCTATTCTGAACACATACTTATATATAAATATAACCAACCCAAAAACAGTTTCATCAATTGGCATCAAACAATTTTGAAATACGCAAGTTTGTTATCGGAGGGGTGGCTATAGGCATTATCATTATTTACATGATACGCTTATTCACCTTACAACTTTGGAGCGACGACTATAAAAAGAATGCTGACTCTAATGCTTTCCGTAAAGACATTCAGTACCCTTCGCGTGGCTTAATACTCGACCGCAAAGGGCGTATTTTGGTGTATAATGAACCATCGTACAATATTATGGTGGTTATGAACGACCAACGTGGTATAGACACTCTCGACTTTTGCCAAACTATTGGTATAAGCAAAGACGACTATATCAAGCGCATGGCAGATATTAAAGATCCTAAGAAGAATCCAGGCTATTCGCGCTATACGCCACAACTCTTTATGGCTCAGATACCTGCAACAGAGTTCTCTTTATTTCGCGAAAAATTATTCCGTTTTAAAGGCTTTAGCATAGAGAAACGATCAACACGCCAGTATACCAGTGCCATAGGTGCACACATCTTAGGCGATGTGGGCGAGATAAGCGAAAAAGAACTTGAAGAGGACTCTACACGCTATTATGCATCGGGCGACTACATAGGTAAGTTGGGCATAGAGCGTGCTTACGAAGAGCAACTACGCGGTGTTAAGGGCATGCGCATCATGCTGCGCGACGTACACGGCCGAACGCAAGGACACTACCAAAACGGAAAATACGACAAGCAAGCACAGCCTGGTAAGAACTTAACGTTGGGGCTCGATAAAGACTTGCAAACACTTGCCGAACGATTGCTCGAAGGAAAGAAAGGGGCCATTGTTGCCATAGAACCTCAAACTGGCGAGGTGCTTTGTATGGCATCAGCTCCCACTTACGACCCACGCATCATGGTGGGACGTGACCGCGGTAAAAACCACATCATGCTGAGCAATAACCCTCAAAAGCCCTTGCTCAATCGTGCCATAATGGGTACTTATCCTCCAGGCTCAACCTTTAAGATAACGCAAGCGCTCACGGGTTTGCAAGAAGGTTCTATCGACCCTCAAATATCATTTCCTTGTCATCATGGCTTCAACTATAAGGGACTTCATGTAGGCTGTCATGGTCATGCTTCGCCTATCAACCTTGTTCCTGCAATTGGTACGTCGTGCAACTCTTACTTCTGTTGGAACTTGTTTCGATTGCTGAGCAATAAACGCAAGTATGGCTCGGTACAAAACGCCATGACAACGTGGAAGAACTATATGGTTCGTATGGGATATGGCTATAAATTAGGCATAGACTTGCCAGGCGAAAAGCGTGGTATGATACCTAATGCGCAATATTATGACAAAGCTTACAAAAAGTCGTGGAATGGACTAACCGTTATCTCTATTGCCATTGGACAGGGCGAGGTTACAGCCACTCCGTTGCAAATTTGTAATCTTGCTGCTACGGTGGCTAACAGAGGTTACTTTATTACTCCTCATATGGTGCATAGCATTCAAGACGGACGCATAGACCCCATTTATTACAAACGCCGATACACGGGTGTGAACCGCAGGTGGTACGAATATTGTGTGGCTGGTATGCGTAAAGCTGTGCTTGATGGTACTTGTCGTGCTGCCAACTTGCCAGGCTATGAGGTATGTGGTAAAACGGGTACAGCACAGAACCGCGGACACGACCACTCTGTGTTTATGGGCTTTGCACCAATGAATAATCCACGTATCGCTGTGTCGGTATATGTAGAAAATGGTGGTTTTGGTAATGTGTATGGTGTGCCTATAGGTGCTCTTATTATGGAGCAATATCTTAATGGCAAGCTATCGAAAAGCTCAGAGGCAAAAGCCCAGCACTTTCAGAATATGCATATTAAATATGGCGATTCAAAGAAAGACCCCAAAGCTAAGAAAGACGACAAAAAAGATGCTAAAAAAGGTGCCGACAAAGGCAAAGGGGTAGGGAAAAACAAAACAAACAACAAAATAGAAAGGAATGCTTAACGATAACAAACAATATCCACTGTTTAATGTAGACTGGGTGATACTCACCATCTACATAGTGTTGCTTATATGCGGGTGGTTTAGCATTTGTGGTGCAAGCCATGAAATAGGCGATACCGACTTTTTTGCATGGTCGGCACGTACGGGCAAACAGATTGTTTGGATTGCTTGCGCCTTTGCTTTGGGCTTTGTCATTATGATGAGCTCTGATCGTTATTACGACACTTTGGCGGGCTTCTTCTATTGGCTTATGATGTTTGTGTTGCTTATTACCCCTTTTATAGCACACGATATTAAGGGCTCAAAGTCGTGGGTAAGTCTTGGCTTCTGCAACATTCAGCCAGCCGAATTTGCCAAGTGTGCCACGGCTTTAGCGGTGGCAAAACTCATAGACCAATATGGTTTTACGCTCGACAACATGCGCAACTTTGCTAAGGCTGCAGGACTTATATTGCTACCAATGGTACTCATTGTGCTACAGCGCGAAACGGGTTCGGCATTAGTATATTTGGCTTTTTTCCTTATGTTCTATCGTGAGGGCATGCCTGGTTGCATCTTGTTTACGGCTGTAGCGGCAGTAGCCTATTTTGTGATAGGTATACGTTTTAGCGAGGTAGAGTTGCCTGGCACCTACTCCTCTGTAGGCGAGTTTGTAGTGCTCATTATGATATGGATATTCACTATGGGTATGTTGCGCATATATGCTCCTCGCAACAAAGCGTGCCATCTGTTTCTATTGGTAGGTGTAGTAGCTATCACGCTGTCGCTGTTGGTGTCAGAGTTTATCATAACGTTTGATATTTCATGGGTATTGTTGTCGCTATGTATATTTATGGCAGGCTACTTGGCATGGCAGTCATTGGGACAACGCGTAAACTCATGTTTGCTGATAGCTCTCTTTACATTGGGTAGCACGGCCTTTCTCTATACAGCCGACTTTGCACTTAACAATGTACTTGAACCACATCAACGTGTGCGTATACAAGTATTGTTAGGTATGAACGAGGACAATAGAGATGCTGGTTACAACGTAAACCAAAGTAAAATTGCTATTGGATCGGGCGGACTTGAAGGCAAGGGCTTTATGAACGGAACACAAACAAAGCTTAAATATGTACCCGAACAAGATACCGACTTTATTTTCTGCACCGTAGGCGAAGAACAAGGCTTTTTAGGTTCAGCAGGCGTATTGTTGTTGTTCTTATGTATGATACTTAGACTCATCTATTTAAGCGAAAAACAAGTAACAACCTTTGCTCGAGTCTATGGCTATTCGCTAACAAGTATATTGCTCTTCCACGTGTTTATCAACGTGGGAATGGTAATGGGTATAACGCCAGTTATTGGCATTCCGCTCCCATTCTTTAGTTATGGCGGGTCGTCGCTATGGGGGTTCACGCTCATGCTCTTTATATTTTTAAGAATGGATGCAAGTCGTAAACGTCCTATTAGTGGTACACGATAAATATAGAATAAAGATGTGTTGTTTTAATAAAATACACAGAGCTCAATCATCGTCTCTTATTATGAGAGGGTGAAAGATGAAAAATAAGATAATAATACACCTTTATTATAAAGCATAAATAAACTTATGAACTTTAATAATCATAATAACTCCGAAAATCGTTGGCGCACAATAGCTATTTTAGCTATCAGTCTTTTGGTTATCATAGGCATTGTGTATATGAAACATAGTGCAAACGAACAAAAATCGTACGTAAGCTTACACAATAACGATACCACCCATCAGCAAGTGGCTATACCCGATACCACTATCGACCCGAGTGTGATGCCACAAGCCCCCGATACCATGCCGTCTGCCCAACTGCCTGATACTATCTTAGGCAAGGATACACGCAATCCTTACGAAGCCGGATATGATGATGGTTATGCCAGTGGCTGTGATGATGGGGCATCTCATTCCTATCATGCCACGTATGATGAAACAAGTAGCTTCTCAACAGATGCCGAAAAACAAAACTATTCCAAGGGCTATCGTGAGGGGTATGCCAAGGGCTTTGAAGACGGTAAACAAGGCAAACAATTTAATATATAACAAGCAACAATGAGGTGTTCAAATTTAATGTTGAACACCTCATTATTGTTTTGCCTATTGGCTAATGTAATCATAATTCTAAAAGTACATCTTCACGGCAAACAAGAACTGCTCGATGAATATTATCTAAAACTCGCGTTATTGGCAAATTCTTTCTCAAGTTCTTTGCAGAAGTCGTCAGCAACACAGAAAATTTCGCTAACTTTGTTCTTGCTAATCATTAGTATTTTACTTTTTGAATTTCACTATAAAGTTACTAATAATCAAAGATTTATTAAAGTGTAAAATGGAGCTTTTGTGCTCGTTTTACCTTATTTATTTACCATCCTTATTTCGAACTCACGTTATATGACAGACAACAACACACAGAATCCGGTGCAGGACATCATGCACTATGAGAGTGACATTTGGGCAGTGGCCGACTTGCTTCTTGCCGCTGGCATCAAACAGAGTGACTTTCCGGCTTATATGATGCCGTTCTTCGCTCTCGTCATGGTGGAGGGCAGAATGATCAATACCGTCAAGCGGGTGGAAAACGAGTATGGCATTACTGTGGAAAGTGATGCCGAAGCCTTCAAAACCCTGTACGACACGGAAGAGTGTGGCTACAACATGTATATCGTGATGCAAGGCAAGACGCTGAGGTCTATCTGCATGAACGACAATACCTTTGAACAGGACTTTGCCGAGTATCTCAAGGCTTTCGACGATGTGCTGAAGCAACTGCTTGGCATTGAGCGCGACAAAACCGACCAAAAGTTTCTCAACATGGACGGCATCGTGGCTGAACTGCGCAAGAAGGGCATACTTCTGGAGGTGGCTTCTGCCTGGGCGCAGATAGACCTTGCGCCTTACGACAACTCTGCCATCACCACACTCGAAGAGCACATCAAGCGGCGTTGGGCTGACATCTCTGCCAGCACGGCTGGTGAGCAGTACACCCCCGAGGACATCATCGAACTGATAGCCCGCATCGTGGCATTGAAAGCCGACAAACCCAAGAGAGAGATGTTGCATGTGTACGACCCCACCTGTGGCGGCGCCAACTTGCTTTTCGGCGTTTCCGACCGTCTGCAGAAGGAGGGCTACAAATACATTAAGACCTATGGCAACGAACTCAACGACGCACTCTTTGCCTTGGCTGCCATAGAGTCGCGTTTCCGCTCCATGTCTACCATTAAGTGTGGCAACACGCTCACCATGGTGCCGTTTGCCGATATGGAAAACCAATTTGATGTGATTGTTGCCAATCCGCCCTACGGCACCAAGTGGAAGGGCTATGAGAAGGAGGTGAAGGCAGACAAACTGGGACAGTTTCCTGCCGGGGTGCCCTCAATCAGCGACGGTCAGTTTCTTTTCATGCAGCACATCCTCTGGCAACTTGCCGACGATGGCATAGCCGTTGAGGTGCACAATGGTTCTACGCTCTTTTCGGGCGATGCGGGCAGCGGCGAGAGCAACATACGCAAGTACATTTTCGACCACGACTGGGTGGAGGCTATCATACAGATGCCGCAACAGGAATTCTTCAACACGGGCATCTACACCTACTTGTGGATAATGAACAAAAACAAGTCTGCGGAGCGTCGTGGAAAGGTGGCGCTTATCGATGGTAGCAGTCTGTGGCAACCGCTGAAAAAGTCGAAGGGCGACAAGCGCCGCGAGATGGGTGCCGACCACCAGTGCAGAATTGTGGAGGCTTTGGCTCGCTTTGAGCCGTCGGACATCTGCAAAATCTTCGACCGCGAACACTTCTATTACAACAAACAACAGCTCATGCTCACCGAGGTGTCTGACGCGGGGCGGTACGTGGAAGAAACTATTTGCCAGGACCTTAAACCATTCGCCATCAAGCATCCTACGGCATTGACCGTTGACGACATGCGCTACGACGACTTGCAGGAGTTGTCGGCAGACGAACTAAAGGCTATAGCCAAGCGTGTGACGGAAGAAAAGCTTAATCTCACCCTATCTGTTGAGACAGAGAAGGACGGAACGTATACTTTCTGTCCCGACCAATGCACCATTCTCCACAGCCGTGAGGATGGCTCGGTGCGCGACCTTGGCTGCGGCGCATTTCGCTTTAAGGCTTCCACAGGAAAGAAGAACTCCATACACAAAATCTTTATCGAGCCTTACACCACAAGCGACTACGAGATTATTCCTCACCACATGGACGAAACAGCTAACAAGCATGAGATAGACGCCTTTATGCAGAAGTATGTATTCAAGCCTTACACGCTCGGTAACAATATGGTTGGAGTGGAAATCAACTTCAACAAGGAGTTTTATGTGCCCGAGAAAATGGAAAAGGCAGAGGATATTTTGAAGGAGATTGAGGAGTTGAATGAGAAATTGAAGGAGGTGAGGTTATGATTACACAATTAAAAAATATAGCTCAAGTTTTTACAGGAACGACTCCACCAACAAATGAACAGCGGTATTATGAGTCTGAAGATATAGAATGGTTCTCTCCAGGAGATATAATGTCTGATAATATAAATATTAAAGAATCAAACAGAAAAATATCAAAATTGTATTTTCAAGAGAAGAATTTTCATCCTTTCCCCCAAGAGTCTGTTTTGATGGTAGGTATTGGTGCTACGGTCGGTAAAGTTGCATACTCAGATAGTGCCTGTTGGTCAAATCAACAGATAAACGTTATTGTATTTGACAAGAAGAAAATATTACCGAAATTTGGTGCGTATCAGATGTTAAATAAGGGTCGAGAAATTAGCAAGAAAACTCCTGTCGTTACATTGCAGATTTTTAATCAAAGTAAGGTTAGACAGATTGAACTTTGGGTGCCTTCCCTTGAAACCCAGCAAAGAATCATCACCTACCTCGACACCAAACTCTCCGAGATATCCCATCAAGTATCTCTCCTCATTTCCAAGCGTGATGCTTATCTTCGTCTGAAGAAGAGCATCATCAATCATGTCGTCACTCATGGACTTAACCCGAATGTGAAGATGAAGGATTCGGGCATTGAGTGGATTGGAGAGGTGCCGGAGCATTGGGAATCATGTAGGTTCAAAGATTTTCTAAAACTTTGCACAAAATCATCTAATAGTATTAGAAAAATAGGATTGGAAAACATTGAGAGCGGGACTGGGCAACTTATAGAAACAAGTTCTGAATTTGAAGGCAATGGCATTGCCTTTAAAAAAGGCAGCATTGTCTATGGAAAGTTACGTCCATACTTACAAAAAGTATGGATGGCAGAGTTTTCAGGAAATGCCGTAGGTGATTTTTCCGTTTTTAATACTCAGAAAAATGCGATGCCGTCATATATTAAATATGTTATGCTTTCTGATGTTTTTACCAAAGAAGCCGATAGCTCCACAGCTGGAGCAAAGATGCCAAGAGTGTCTTCGGAATTCATCTTATCATTACATTATTGTATTCCCCCTCTCCCCGAGCAACGCTCCATCGCCACCTACCTTGATGACAAATGTGCCAAGATAGACACCATCGTGTCGAACCTTGATAAGCAAATCAGCCGTTACGGCGACTTGAAACGCGCATTGATTGATGAAGTAATCACAGGCAAACGGGCTGTGTAGAGAACCTTAAACTAAAAAAAGAAGAGTCATGGACGAAAGAAAGATACAGAAAGACTACGTGATGAACTACATCTGCCGCCGCGAGGACGAGGGCGGACTGGGCTACCGATATGTGGCGCCCAACGTGGTGCAGAACGGCATGTTCATACCCTCGGTATTGGCAGAGTTTATCAGCAATACCCAACCTGCGGAGTGGTGCCGACTGTTGCGTAAGTTCGGCAACGACGAGCGTGCGCTGCAAGAAGAACTTGTTGAGGCGATAAGAGAGCTGGTCATAGACAAGCAGAATGTGGCCATCTTCTTCAATAAATTCAAGAACTTTACCTTCAAAGACGAGACACTCACCCTGTTTTATGTGCCAGGCACGGAGCTTCGCGGCGATGAGGACTTCAAGAAGAACATTTTCTGTGCCGTAGAGGAGGCACCACACAAGCAGAAATATGG
>DJEH01000129.1:22679-36963 GCA_002431845.1 Prevotellaceae bacterium UBA5903
GTGGTGACAAACATTCGTCCGGACGTGACCTTCTATCTCAACGGCATCTTCTTGGGCTACATGGAGCTGAAGAGCGTAAGCATGGGGCAGAACGCCCGGGTGCAAGGTCGCGGCAAGGTGGCGAAGGACTATCTCGCTGCCGTGCGTGCCATTGTTGATGCGGAGCAGATAGATAGCCGAGTGGCGAAAGAAAAAAAAACATTGCTTGCCATCTACGAGAAGGCGATACACATCACTGCATCGGACATCAATGAGACATACGTGATGCGCAACATGGCGCAGATGTACGACATGGCGCATGGTGAGTTTACGGCCAGCCCCTCCACCGCAACCATTGACCGCCTTGTGCCAAATGTGTGCAAGGTGTTTAAGGCATATCCTGTAAGCTCGCCTCTGCTCACAGAGAAACAGAAGTTTGAAGAGGTGGCACGCGCCCTGTACTCTAAGAACGCCATCAAGAACGAGATACTTTACTACAATTTCATAGAGTATAATTATGAGAAAGTAGATGGCAAGCGCGAGCGCAATTCAAACAGCGGACGCCTCATCTCGCCACGCCCCAAACAAAAGTTTGGTTGTGACAAGATAATGAACCGCATCAAGGAGATGCTCGACAACGAGAGCAATCCCGACTACTACACCGACAAACTGCGCCGCGAGCTATATGCCCTCGGCATTCCGCAACAGAAGACAGAGGAGATAATAGACAAGCGCGAGCGGTTCTGCAACAACAAGTTTGTCTACTCCCTGCTCATGCAATATGCCGCTGGCTTTGGCAAAAGCAACATTATCGGCTGGACGGCCCTGCAACTCAAGGACTACCGCTACCAAGGGGCGTATGCCTACGACAAAATAATGCTGGTGGTAGACCGTCTGCAGCTGCGCGACCAACTGGACGAGCGCATGTGTAACATGAACATTGACAAGACGATGTTTGTGGAGGCTGTCGACAGGCAGACTTTTGTGGATGCCCTCGATGACCATCGGCGCATCATCGTAGTGAACATACAGAAGTTTCTTGACTTGCAGCAGGCTATTGACGATGCTGGCAAGAAACTGAAGAACATGCGTGTGGCCTTCCTCATTGACGAGATACACCGCTCCAACTCTGGCGAGAACAACAAGGAGATGATTAACCTCTTTGAACGCCTGCAAGACTCGTTCAACCACGGCGGACAGAGGATATACAAGAAAAATCTGCTCATCGGTTTTACCGCCACGCCAAGCGACGAGACACTGAGCCGCTTCGGCGAGTTTCGCAGTGCCACCACCGTGCCCCTGTGGGTGCCGTTTGACACCTACTCCATGAAAGAAGCCATAGCCGACGGCTACATTCTCGACCCCACGAAGCACATTATCCCCTACAATGTGCCTGTGGGCTTTGAGATACCCGAGGACATTGACCTCAGCGATGAGAAGAACATTCCCGACGTGAGGCAGCAGAAACAGAAAGTGTATGAGTTTGAGCCACGAATGAGCAAGATAGCCGCGTTTGTGGTAGACCGCCTCGTGTCGCTGGTGTATGGAAAAATACGCGGAACAGGCAAGGCTATGCTGGCTGTCACCTCCATTCCTATAGCCATACAGTATACGAGAATCATTCGCAAACTGTATGCCGAGAAATGCAAAGAGCAACGGTATGATAAATATGCCAATGCGCCCATTGTAGTGGTGTATAGCGACAGCCAAAGGTATGAGTCGTGCTCGTCGCTCAATGGAAACGTGCCCGAGGCGCAAGTCATCGAGAACTTTAAGAAAGCCAAGAATGGTATTATTATTGTGGTGGACAAGCTGCAGACGGGCTTTGACGAGCCAAAGCTGCACACGCTCTTCCTTGACAAGGAGATAAAGGACATCAATGCCATACAGACAATCAGCCGTGTGAACCGTACGTGCAAGTACAAGACCGAATGCCATGTGATAGACTGCTCTTGGCGGAATGTCAACACCAAGAACATCAACCAGGCGTTCAAGAAGTATTGCGACATGGTCATCTCGCAGTTCAACCCCGAGGAAGAGACAAAGCGCATTGTCGGCTACTACAAGGACATGACAGCCAGCAAGCCATATATCCAGTGGTTTGATGACTATGTGCAGAAGAAGGACGATGCCCACTTCATTCTTGACATGGAGAGCAACATATGCGGTTGGATAAATGTATGCATGGCAAGAGAAGCCGCTATACGCAAGCAAAACGAAGAACTCGGGCTGAAACCCAGTGATGAAGGCTATATGCTGCCAGAGAATGAGGCAAAGAGGTTGCGCTACATAGTAGGCCGGTATGCCTCGGCACTTATGTCGCTAAAGAATGTGTACTACATTGCCGCCAAATACACAGACAAGACTTTCCTTGATTTCTGGCAGGTGTTCTGCAAGATATATCACGATGTGACGAAGAATACCGATGGTGGCAGCCACAGCTTCGATGTCGTTGACAGCGACGAGATTCCCGGTATTACCGATGTGGAAGACGGAGATGACGAACCTGGCGGTGGTGGAGGGGGAAGACCGAATGGACCAACGGAACAGAAGCCGAAAGAGGTGTCGTTGGAGAAAATACTAGAACTGCTAAAACACCTAAATGAGCAGGAACTTATCAGCGCACGTGAGGCACGAAGGTGGCTTGCGGAGATAGGTGTGATGTTTGAAAGTTTCATGCAAAAAGACGAGTTGTGTGCCGTTCTGCGTGACGACAAGACCCAAGATGAGGAAAAGTTGAGGAAGTACAGAAAACATCAGGACATCTACAAACTGGTGGACTTGAAGAAACGTCCCGACTTTGCCAAGGTGGATAAGTTTAATAAAATGCTTGACGACAATGTGGAGCAGTTCTATTCCATCTTCATGGAGCAGTTTAAAGATGTGGACAACGGAGATTCCGATTTTGACTATGACACAACAACATCTGAAAGCGAACCAAGTTCTTCAGACACTATGTCGATGGACGACTTAATGGAGATGGTTCGCAAGAAATTTCATCCCGACTACAATGAGGCGGCATTGAAGGAATGTTTGTGTCGCACTTATGCGCCACATTTTGAGAAGATAGCTGGAAAGATACGTCCTATGAAGAAGACGGTAGACAATCTCTTTAGGGTGCTTGACACAGAGACGCTTGACACCCTTGATGGTGTAGACAGCGTTGTCAAGGAGTCGCTCAACATGTTGTGTATGGCTGAAGGATTGTCTTCCAACGAGAAGCGTATGCACTTGAGCCAACTGCTGATGAAATATGAGGCTTTCCTCAAAAAACTCTATTACATTATCAACCATAAGGAACTTGAAGGCAAAGAGCCAAGCATGGATGCAACACTATCGTCTGCCATATTTGGCATACCATCGTTGAGAAATTTGAAATATAACGAAGACCCAGATGTAAAGACTTTCAGCGACCGACTTGACATTCTTAGGCAATTGCGCAATGATGAGGCTCATGGCAGTTCAATTGCTACGGAACAGGAAGTGGAAGCCGCCATTGGCATTGTGATAGACATGTATCTGTATGCGGCAGGGACAAATACCATTCCTGTTGCCAAATGGTATGAAAACACCAAATATCAGGAACGTAATGAAAGCGGATTGCAGATGGCTGCCGAGGATAGTAATGTATATGGAAACTTATAGGAGAAGGTTAAACGAATTTATTGCTGTCTGTTAAAACTCAAAATCCCCACTTACAACTCTTGAAATTCATTGTACTGGGAGTTGGGATTTTGGCGTTTTGCGGACAGAAAAAAGAAAAACAGCAAGTGAAAGTTGTAAAGCTTTCGCCTGCTGTTTTTCTTTTTATTCAAAGCTTGTTAGAGCTTATTCGTCACAATCAGTTTCGCTCCATGCGCTTTCGTTCCAGTAGCCGCCTTCGCTTTTGTTAGACAGTACTACGTCTGTTTCTTGCGAATTGTCTACGCCAAACGAAGGATTGCCTGAGGCTTGCATGATGTGGCTCTCAGACTGGAGGTTTACCACGTTAGCCGATGGTGAAATATATTCTTTTTTCATTTCGTTTCGGAATGTGTATTTATAAAGGGTTATTTCATTACTTTGTGTCCGTTCATGATGTAAATGCCCTTTGTAGGATTTACAACACGGCGTCCGCTCAAATCGTAGTAAACAGGTTCGGTATGAGTGTCACCTTGGTTTGTAACACCATTGATACCTGTGATGCTACCAAAGCTCAAAGCTACAGCCTGTGTACCAAACGAGTTGTAAAGGTAAGCCTTGTTAGCACCGATGCTCTGAACCTTAGCACTTGGTTTGTAGAAACCAACGTTGCCACCGCTCACACCAAACACGAGGTAATTGCCGTGAGTATCGCTTGTAAGCGTCAAAGCGTTGTAAGTACCAACAAGTGATGACTCAAAGTCTGATGCATCGCCCAAAGTTAGTGTAGCCTTGTCAGCATTGGCCTGTCCGATAAGCACAACACCTTTACCTTTGGCAATGCCTGCGGTAGCAGTCATGTTCAGAACAGTGTTATCATCGTTTAATGTGCCATAGTATGCTTTTGCACCTTCCACCTTGCTTGCGCTAAATGGCAGATATACCGATGCATACGATGCGTCATTAACTGTGGCAAGAGTCACTTCAGCGTCTGTAGCAGGAACGATGTACCATGCCGAAGGATGTCCTTCACCATTTGTAGTAGGCTTTTCCCAACCCACAGCATTACCATTGTTCTCGTGCAGATAGTTGCGTTGTCCAGAAGTAGTAGTAACCTGTTCTGCTATGTAGAACAAACCATTTGCTTCAGCGTTTTCAAAGGTAAAATGTCCTTCGTTGCTATTGTTCTCATCAAGCAAAGTAAAGTTTGCACCACTTCCACCAGATGCAGCCGAATAGCATTTTGAAACCTTTTTGCCATTAACCTTCAAAACAAATTGTCCTTCGGTTGTAGCAGGCACAATTTCAAATACGTTGCTTACGCCTTTAGCCTCGGTGCCAGCGTGCATTAGCACATTATTGCCATTTACGTAAGGAGTAAGATATTTCTTGTCATTAGCATTGATAAGGCGGTAGTAGCCAGCGGTCATTACAGGTGCCTCTTTTGTTTCGTATTCCTCAATGATTGATTGGCAAATAGCGTAGTCACCAGCTGCAACAGCAGCCTCGAGTGCAGCAAGTTTAGAAGCATCGAAACAACCTACGGCGTTTTCAGGTAGAGCCTTTTCGTAAGCAATAATCTTTTCAGCCTCGGCAATAGCGTATGCCTTAGTGCAATCAACATCGATAGTAGCATTAGCTTCAATATCATATTCGCTAACATTCTTACCAATGCGAACCTTCACCTTACGCTTTTCGTTTAGTCCATTAGTAATTTTTACAGAAGTAGCTTTACCATTAGCCCAAACAATTTCTACGGTGTAGTTACCTTGCGCTTTCAAGCCTTTCACGCTACCATTTTTCCATACAGAGGGTAGGGCAGGCAAGATAGTTACCACGTCGTCGTAGCTTTGTAGCAACATCTCAGCCACACCGCTTGTGCAACCATAGTTACCATCAATTTGGAAGGGTGAGTGAGCATCAAACAAGTTGTAGTAGCAACCACCATAATTGCTCATCATCACGCCGTAAGAACCAGAGTGACGCAATGCCAAAGAAAGGTTGCGGTGAGCATTGTCGCCGTCAAGACAACGAGAGTAAGTGTTAGTTTGCCAACCCATGCTCCAACCCGTTACGTCGCCATTGCGGGCAATCATACCGTTGTAAGCAGCTTGGAAGAGTTCCTTACCACTTTCGGTAGTATCGAAAGCACTAACTTGTGAGAAAGGATAGAGGCAGAGCAAGTGTGAGAGGTGACGGTGTCCGTGGTCAGAGAGAGCATTGTTCTTCCACTCAGAGATACAAGTCTTGCCATTGTAGGTTTCTGTCCAAATACCTTTATCATACTTCTCATAAAGGTCTTTGATAGCATTGATTTGTTCTTCTGTGATAGGAGATTCAGTACCCAATTCCTTGTGAGCTTTAAACACTTCGTCAAGTAGTTCGTAGCTTGTTTGTTGGCCAAATGCCGTAACGTCTGTAGTACCATGTTCAGGACTCCATTCGTTAGTAATCTCATACTTACCATTCTTATCAACGGTAGCAATATCCTTGATAAAGAGTGCAGCGTCGTACATTACAGGCAGAGCCTTCTTCAAGAATGTGCGGTCGAGTGTATATTTATAGTAGCGCCACAAGTGAGAGCAATACCATGCAGCAAGTGTCTTGATGCGTCCGTTCTCCCAAGTAGAAGTACCTCCAAAGATGTTATTCTCTACAGCAACAGCCCAGCCGTGAGCGCCATTGTGTATCTTATTAGCAAGTTGTTTCCAAGGCGAGTTAGTAGCCGAAGCAAGGTCGATGATGTGATTAACGAAAGGCAAGTGCATTTCGCTCAAGTTAGTAGGATCTGCAGGCCAGTAGTTCATTTGCACGTTAATGTCGGCATGAACATCGCAGTGCCAGAAGTTGGTGTTGCTACGGTCGTTCCAAATACCTTGCAAGTTGCTTGGTGCATGGATAGTGGTGTCGAGATTGGCAGCCACTGTCATATAGCGTCCGTATTGGAAGTAAAGACTTTCAAGATACAATCCCTCAGGAGTAGTTTGGTTAGCGGCAGTAGCGTAGTATTTAATAAGTTCCTCAGTAGTTTTGTTGCTACGTTCGCCAAGTTTAAGGTCTACGCGGTTCATGTATGCAGCAAAGGCCTCTTTGTGGCTATCGAGCAATGTATCGTATCCCTTATTGATAGCCGAAGTAATTCTATCTTGCACCTTTGATGCCAATTGTTCAGCCGTTTCGCCGGTTACACAGCCGCTCTTAGCAGCATCGTAGTCGGTTGCAGCAGCCATTGTAACGTTAGCCCAAGTAGCATTTTCAACCAAGATACCAGCGTCAGAAGTAGTAATTGTAGCACCTTCGCTTGCTGTTACCTTAAAGGCAGTGTTGTACTTAATAACCTGCAGCTGACCCTTAAAGGTAGCACCAGCCTCGTTGTAAGTAACGTTGCTTGCCTCAATCTTAGTATCGGGTACGTAAGCAAAGTTAAGTTTCAGTTTGTCGTTGCCCGTAGCCTCATAGTGTGCCACAAGCACTTTGTCGGTAGACGATACAAAGTAGCGGCGCTTGTATGTAGTGTTCTCATCAGTGCTCTTATAGTTCACACCAGCCACACCATTGATGATGTCAAGATAGCGTGCATACTCCTTAACAGGCTTAGAGTTATCACTCAACGAGAAAGCCTTGCTCTTGTCAGTAACAAGTATTGAGCCAAAGTTTTGGTAGTATCCCTGTCCGAGGCTGCTACCATTGGTAGTATAGCCGCTCCAAAGCGTCTTTTCGTTAAATTGAATTTCATCTTTAAAGATACCACCACGTATAGTAGCACCAATCTGTCCGTTGCCTAATGGCAGCGCATATTCCATCCATGTGTCAGACGAAGTAGTGGCAGCAACAGGTTGGTCGTACCATAGAGCAAAGTCGCTAATATCTTCTGGTCGTTTGCCAGCGGTATAAGCATTATATTCATCATACAAGAAGTCGTCGCTCAACACCACCTCTTTGATAAAGAACTTAGAGCCCGTATCGTTGTTCGAAGCCGAAGCGTTGTCCCAAAGAGCAAGATAGTTGCCACGTTTGTTAAAATAGTTGTGAGCCGAAGCAGCCAATTTGATATAGCTTGGCGAGTCGCTGTTGATGTTGAATGTACCATTAAAATAAGTGGTATATTCAGTATCGTCAGCCTTGATAGAAGGATTAACGATAGTTGCGCGGGCGTTTTCTTCGCTACCTTTCATGCCAAGCACCTTGCCCTCGTTGTCGCCACCAGCCACGATAAAGCGGTAAGTGCCGTCGCCGTTGTTCAATACATGCCATAGGCCATCGGTCGAAGTGGGGCGCTTGCTATTTGTTAGCAACAATCCGTTGTTATCAGTATATCCGCTTGCAGCACTTGCGTAACCGCCGTTACCATTCTGCATAGAGTAGTATTTGCCAAGAGCCTCTACCGCATTGTCGGCATCGATGAGCAAGAATTGCGAAGCCTCAGCCGTTTTGTCCCAACGCACAACGCCGTCCCAATTAACCATGTGAAGTGTTTCGCGATTGGCTGTACCATTCTTTGCATAAATAATGCAATAGCCGTTGTAAGTAGTAGAAGCTTCAACCGTATACACAGCAGCCGAGTTTTTGTCTGCAACGAGCGGAATACGTGTGTCGTTAGTGCCGGGAATAGCGCCAATGTAGAGGTTTTGTCCTACGTTTTTGATGTAGTATTCGCCACTGGTCGATGTTTTTTCAAATGTCCATACATGGTCAAGCGTGTACATTTTCACGTTCGACCCCATGGCCGTACCCTTAGCATAAGCAAAGAGTGTAGTGTGGAGCTTATTGCCCATAAAGAGTTTTTTACCATCAAGGTCGGTGCCCAACAAAGGCTTTGTGCTAAGGTTGTTCAGCGCAGTCTGCATATTGCTGATAGCCGTTTGCATATCGGCGTCAGTAGTAGGCGTAGTGGTTGGCACTGCAGCTTTAGCATCAGCAGGGTCGTGATAGAAGTACTTATACCCCGATAGTGCATTAATTTGAGCTACGAGCGAGTTGTACTGAGCATTAAGGCTTGCGTTTTCAAAGAAGAGTTGGTTGTTGTTGTCTCCCTTGTTCCATTCGCCAAGTTCCTTGCCAGCACCAGTTCCGCCCCATTGGTTCATACACTTGCTTTGTCCAGTGCGTTGTATCTCCCAATAGTTAGTAGCTGTGCCACTCACAATGCCAAACTTAGCAGCATCGCTTTCGGTAGCAGTGGTGATAAACTTGTCGTTTTTCAGTGCCACGAAGTTGCCTGCTTTGCTTTTCATTACAAACTCCGATTGTGAGCCTATAAACTGAAAACTTGTGTTGTCGCTTTGGCTTGCCACGGTTTGCATGTTATTGCCAGCACCCTTGTCTGCCAAGTAAGCATTGCCCGTCTTAAATCGTACATGATAGTAGCTTGGACTATCAGCCGATGAGAATGTAGGCAACTCGCTCTGTGCATATGCTACGAAGCATATTAGCAGAGAGAGCAGAAAAAATGAAAATCTTCTCATTGCTTTTTATTAGTTAAATGGTTAAATATTATATGATATTGTTTTTCATATCTAAACACCGCAAAATTACGTTATTATTTTGTTTTTAATGCAGATATTTAAAACAATATTAAATATTGAAACATAAAATGTTACACATTATTAAATACCAATTTGCACTTGCGCTACGCAGTAGGCAGAAAACATATTTAATAGAGCATAAAAGTTGATTGTAAAAGTCTGTTTTAGCTCATGTAAAATAGTCTATAAAATGCTTTACTAAAATGTAATGCGTAGGTAACTTTCTTGTAACGAAGAGTTCCGACTTTTGCAGTGATTAAAGGTTGCATGGGGCAATATTAAGTAGATATTCAAAATGAATTTATATGACTATGTTCTGCATTCATTTAATTTTGAACACCTACTTATCAGCTAAGGGCTAACTCCAAAAAGTAAATTCACAAGTATAGTTATATATGAAACAATTTAGTAAACGCATTCAGCTCATCATCATCTGTCTGCTATGTTCGTGCAGTGTAATGTGGGCTGGTGTAACAGCCACATTGCGTGGACGCGTAATTGACAAAAAAACGGGTGAAGCCCTTGTTGGTGCTACCATACAAGTGTTGCAAGCCAACCGTACCACAATCAGCAATGCCGAAGGACTTTTTACTATTTCAGGCCTGGGCCAGCGCAACTACACCCTTGTTGCACAATATTTAGGCTACGAAAAAGTATCGCTCACCATCAACCCCTCACGCATCGACTCCTTGTTAGTAGTTGAAATGAGCGAGCGCGAAAATATGTTGGGACAAGCCACCGTCACAGCCAAGGCACGTCGTAATACAGAGAATGCCATTGTCACCGTGCAACGCCAGAGCCTTGTGGTGCAAAATGGTGTATCGGCGCAGCAGATAAGTCGCACACAAGACAAAGATGCATCAGAGGTGATACGCCGTGTGCCGGGCATATCTATCATCAATCAAAAGTATGTAATGGTGCGTGGTCTTTCGCAGCGTTATAATAATGTGTGGATTAACGGAGCCGCAGTACCATCGAGCGAGCCCGACTCACGTGCCTTTTCGTTCGACATTATTCCTTCGTCACAGGTTGATAATATGCAGATTATCAAGTCGCCCGCTCCGCAGTATCCAGCCGACTTTTCGGGCGGTTTTATCCTTATTAACACCAAAGATGTGCCCAACACCAATAGTGCCCGCATCACGCTTGGGGGCAACATCAACCAGCAGACACACTTCCGCTCTTTTCACGCTTCAAAAGGGAGCGGTACCGATTTTTTAGGGTTCGACAATGGTTTTCGTTCGCTCAAGGGTGGGTTAAACGCTGCGCTACAACCCACAACAGGTGGCAAAGGCATTGACCTCCTTGCCAACTCGCTCAACAACGATTGGACTGTGCGTAAGTACAAACCATGGGCAGACCTCAACCTTTCGGCCGACTTCAATCGCTCTAAGGACTACGATAATGGAGCCGTACTTGCGCTCTTAGCATCAATGAATTATAGCAATAGCTATCGCACCTATTCGCCCATGGAAAATTCCTTTTTCGGTGCATACGACCTCACACACGACGAGAGTGTCTACCTACATCATAACATTGACAACCAATATAACCACAACACCCGTTTGGGTGCCATGTTCAACCTAACGTTTGTGCCAGCTAAAGGGGTAGGACATTATGAATGGAAAAACATATTTAACCAACTATCTGTCGATCGTTACACCTCGCGTCAAGGCTACGATGCGCAGAGCAACGAGCTACGAGAGGCCGAATACTACTACTCAAGCCGCACCACCTACAACACCCAATTTACCGGCAAGTATGTATGGGACCATAGTCGCATGGATTGGAACGCAGGCTATGCCTATGCCAACCGCAACTTGCCCGACCGCCGACGCTACAGTCTTGACGACCAATTAGAGAAGGGACAAATCGGACTCACCACGGGCAATGAATTATCGCGCGAGTTTACACGTCTTGACGAGCACATCGTGTCGGGGGGTGTAAACTATCGCAATGACTTCGAAGCCAAGCATCTTACGCCGCAACTCTACACGGGGGCTTATGCCGAATATCGCACACGTAGCTACAACACACGTAGCTTTATCTATGCCTGGGACCCCTCCGACAACCATTTGCCTAAAGGCTTCCGTTACCTCGACCTCCCCACGCAGTTGCTCCAACCTGCCAATTATGGCGACCAAGGACTATATCTTATTGACGACACTAAACTCACCAATAACTATAGCGGCCACCACCTCATAGCCTCGGCTTATGCCGCGGTAAATTTACCTTTAGGGGCGTTCAACGTTTATGCAGGTGCTCGTTTTGAACATTCGCGCATGACGTTGGTGAGCAATGTGAGCGACTATGAACACCGTACCTCAACACGCCACTACGATGGCAACGACATCTTTCCATCCCTCAACACAACTTATAAGATAGATGCCCAGCAGCAGCTTCGTTTGTCGTATGGCCGTTCAATCAATCGTCCTGAGTTTCGCGAAATTAGCACATCGGTTTTCTACGACTTCGACCTTGCCAGCAATGTGCAAGGCAACACCGAACTTAAAGCTTGCCATGTAGACAACCTCGACCTTCGCTACGAATGGTATCCCGCCAAGGGCGACCAAATCTCGCTTGCAGCCTTTTACAAGCACTTCGACTCACCTATTGAGTGGAGTTATACGGTAACGGGCGGAACCGATGTGGTTTACTCTTACGTCAATGCGCAAAAGGCTCATAGCTACGGCCTTGAACTCGATGTGCGCAAAGGCTTGGGCTTTATGGGTTTGCGCGATTTTACGCTTGTATTCAATGGTTCTGTCATCAAGAGTCGCGTAAACTTTCCTGCGGGCTCGCGTCAAAGCAACCGCCCTATGCAGGGGCAGTCGCCTTATCTCATCAATCTTGGACTATTCTATAATCACAACCAATGGAATGCTTCTGTGCAGTACAATCGCATTGGCAAACGCTTGGTGGGGGTGGGACGCAACCTTGGCTCAACGGGCGACCAAATGGTTAATATCCCCGACTCTTACGAGATGCCGCGCAACTCGCTCGACCTCTCAGCCTCGCTCAGCATAGGCCATCATTTTGAGCTAAAACTTGGTGTACGCGACCTTTTAGCAGAGAAGGTAGCGTTTAAACAGTTCAACAACGTAACCTTGCCCAACGGCACACACAAAACAGTTGAAGAGACCACTCGTAGCTACAAGCCAGGGCGCGACTTCAATGCATCGCTCACCTATAAGTTTTAAAGTAGGCATTAAAAATTAAGTAGGTATTCAAAATTAATTCATATCAATTAAGATTGAACACCTACTAAAGTAAACGGCCTTGCTTTAAAAAATGAATTAGAAAATCTATAACATTTCTTCATCGTGTTGAAACACTTCTGTAATGTCTAAGAGCGAACTTTGCAAGTGTAAGAACACAACATACACGACAATTCTTTTTTTATAAATATAATTATGAAAAAAATTTCATTCAAAGTGATTGCCTTAGTAGCATTCATGGGCATGACCTCAGTTGCCACACTCACTTCGTGCAGCGACAACAACACTCCCGAGAACACCGAACAACGCCACTGGACCACTAATGGTGGACTTAAGGCTGCCGACAACCTACTGTTCGATGGCAACCAAATTGGCAATGGCGACAAGGAGTTTGTATTTACCGGAAAGCAAACCCTCAAAAAAGGCACTTACTTGCTTAAGGGATGGGTTTATATAGCCGAAGGTGCTGAACTCACCATTGAACCAGGCACTATTATCAAGGGCGACAAGCAAACTATGGCTGCTCTCATTGCCGAGCGTGGTGGTAAAATTATAGCTCAAGGTACAGCCTCCGAACCTATTGTATTTACCTCTGAAGAGGCTGCAGGCCAACGTCGTCCGGGCGATTGGGGAGGCGTAATTCTTTGTGGCAAGGCTCCCCACAATGCGGGCGAGGCACAAATTGAGGGCGGACCACGCACCAAGCATGGCGGCAACGATGCTCACGACAATTCGGGCGTGTTGAGCTATGTGCGCATTGAATTTGCTGGCTATCCCTTTGCCACCGACCAAGAAATCAACGGACTTACTCTTGGCTCAGTGGGCGATGCCACTAAGATAGACCACGTACAGGTGAGCTACTCTAACGACGACTCTTTTGAATGGTTTGGCGGAACCGTAAACTGCAAAAACCTTATTGCTTACAACGGATGGGACGATGATTTCGATACCGACAACGGCTTTTCGGGACATGTGCAGTACGGACTATCTGTGCGCAATCCGCGCCTTGCCGACAAGAGCCAAAGCAACGGCTTTGAGAGCGACAACGATGCCAGCGGATCAACAGCCACACCTACAACCTCTGCCACTTTTAGCAACATCACCTTTATCGGTCCCAAACAAGGAGCAACCGACTTTGCAAACAATGCCGATTACATTACGGGTGGCAGCCTAAATCCTAACAATGGTTCGGGCTTAGGCAAGTTTCAAGCAGCCATGCAAATTCGCCGTGGTTCGCGTCTCAACTGCATTAACTCAATAGCGCTTGGTTGGCCTATCGGCTTAATTATCGACAGCGAAAAGGGCGACACGCGTGAGCAGGCACAACAGGGCAACTTACGTTTGCAAAACATCTGGTTTGCCAACATGGATGTGGTAGGCTCTGATGCCAACAAGGAGTATCGCGATGTTAGAGTGAACTATGTGAACAAGGTGGCACAAGTAGACGAAACGCAACGTTCTTTCTCGTCGCTCTTCTTTGAGCAACAGAGTGGCAACAAAGTATCTACTCTGCAAGAAATGATGCTTACGGGCAAAGGTCTATTTGCAGGACTTAAAGTAGACTTTATGCCAAATGCCGTAAGTCCATTGCTCAATGCAGCATCGTTCGATGGTGTGAATAGCACATGGTTTGACAAGGTGAACTATATAGGTGCCTTCTCTGCCACCGACAATTGGTTAAGTGGTTGGACAAACTTCGACCCCGAAAACACCAACTATTAATTGCTACGTAGTGCAATAGCTGCAACGTCGATGCTACGTAGTGCAACATGTTCGTTAGGAATTAAAGGTGTGTAATGTATTGAAAATGAGCATGATAGCACCACTATCAAGCGTTGCTCCTGTTACAAATAGCGTAAGTAGTTGGCGTATCACGCCCGTGATACGCTCGTATCACGTCCACGATACGCTCGTATCACGCCCATGATACGCTCGTATCAC
>DJEH01000101.1:0-236 GCA_002431845.1 Prevotellaceae bacterium UBA5903
CCTAAGGATACGTATCCTTGTGTAGCTATAAAGCCTTTATTATGCTACGAAACTCCTTTTGAAGCATAAAAATGGGGCTTTTACGCGTTTTTAGCGTTCTATTTTGAGCAAAAATGCATACAAAAAAAATTGGTCAATTTTTCCGATTTCAGCATTTTCAATGTCAAATAAAAATGGCTGATACCTGCTGTTGAGAGGTATCAGCCATATACATTGTATGGTATGTTTAATAAGCG
>DJEH01000101.1:275-7351 GCA_002431845.1 Prevotellaceae bacterium UBA5903
CAATCATTTATTTAAACATTTCAAACTTATAGTCCATTTGAAGTAAGAATATACAACGATGCCGATAGTACAACAAATGCTATTGATGATGAAAAACACAAGTGGAAGTGCCGTTGGAAGCGAAACTGCATCGCCCATTAGCAACGATTTTGTGTAGGCCAGTTGGCTAAGAACGTATAGTGCTTGTGGCAGAGATGCAGCAAGTAGTGCTATGCCTACGGGGATGGTTGTGAGCAACATTAAGATGAATACCAACCCTAAAGCATGCTTAAACGCAAAGCGTATGCTTGGGGCAAACGCTTTTTTGAATAGCGCATGACGCATGGCGCATAGTACACTATACGAAAAGAAATAGAGCGCTATGAATGGAACTGCCAATAGTGCCCAAATTGTACTCTTAACCGAAAGTAGCACAAAAGGCAATGAGATTAATAGGAATAAAAGCAGAGAGAACAACTTAGTCCTAACCAAGCCCAACATACAGCGAATGTCGGTTTTATCAATCGACAAAGGCAGACGTTTAGGCATGCTATTGTGCTTGTAGTAGTGATGAATAATTCTGTATTGCTTAGCCGCAACACACAGACTGCTAAAGATGCAAAACACAAGACAAACCGATAGAACAACAATGTTGCTCAGAGTGGGAGTAGCTAATAGTTTAACAACATCAGCCTCTCCGCCCGATTCTTTTAGCAGCAAGGCTGGCAATAACTGTTGGCATGCGTATTGCACTGAAAATTCAATGAAAAGAGCATAAGCTATGCTTGCTATGAGCAGATAAGGCCATAGGTTGCGTAAATAATCTTTCCAGTTGAGCACAATCATTCTCCATGCATCTGCCATGCACGCTTTGATGCTTCTTTCTTTATTAAAAACGATGTTCGCACTCATAATAATTCTCTGTTAGCTCTATTTTGTTTGAGTATATCCTTCCTTTTTCAGAAGGTCTAAAACATTTTGTTTATGCTCACCTTGTATGATAATGATGCCGTCTTTAACCGACCCTCCAACACCGCAATGCTGCTTGAGTGATTTGCAAAGTTGGTTGATGTCGTTCTGCGAACCTATAAATCCACTGACGAGTGTAACGGTTTTTCCAGCACGCCCTTTCTTTTCGATAGAAAGTCGGAGCTTTTGCTGGTTGTTGGGCAATGTTGTAGGCTCTTCGGTGGCACAGTCTTCATACGCAAAGTCGGGATTGGTAGAGAAAACCACTCCTTTGCGCTTCTTTCGGTTTACTTGGTTTGATGGAGCATTACTATCTGTTGCAGTTTCTTTAGTTTCGTGCCCTATTAGTGCTTGAAGAGCATCTTTCCAATCGGTCATGATGGGATGTATAATTAAAAACGTGAAGTAGATATTTAGAGATTTACCCCTAAATATCTACTCGCTGTGTGGGGGTATTATTTCAGTTTATGCCTTAAGGCAACCGATAATTTCGTGAACATCTTTGATGCCATGATTGTCAAGCCATTGGTTTATGCCATCAATAACTTTAATGGTTGTAGTAGGGTCAATAAAGTTGGCCGTACCAATTTCGATAGCCGATGCACCCGCCATCAAAAACTCTATAGCATCGGTGGCATTCATAATGCCTCCAAGTCCGATAACAGGTATATTAACAGCTTTAGCCACTTGCCATACCATGCGCAAAGCTACGGGTTTAACGCAAGGACCGCTCAAACCGCCCGTGCCAATGCTCAAGCGCGAAGCGCGGCGTTCAATGTCGATGCTCATGCCCATCAAGGTGTTGATGAGCGATATGCTATCGGCACCTTCAGCCTCTACAGCTTGTGCAATAGAGGCTATATCGGTAACATTGGGCGAGAGCTTTACGATGAGCGTCTTATGATATTTTTTTCTTACAGCACGTACTACGCTGGCTGCTCCTTCACAGGTTACACCAAAAGCCATACCTCCACTCTTAACGTTGGGGCACGAAATGTTCAGTTCAATGCCAGGTATGCCTTCGAGTGCATCAATGCGGGCAGCGCATTCGGCATAATCCTCAGGCGAATTGCCAGAGACGTTTACAAGCACGTTGCTCTTAATGTCTTTAAGTTGTGGGTAAATGTGGTTGCAAAAGTAATCTACGCCCTTATTTTGAAGTCCTACGCAGTTGAGCATGCCCGATGCAGTTTCGGCCATACGGGGGTAGTCGTTTCCCTCGCGCGGATGGAGTGTAGTGCCTTTTACAATAAAGCCGCCAAGACGTTCGAGGTCTATAAAATCGGCAAATTCAATGCCGTAGCCAAATGTGCCAGAAGCTGTAAGTACGGGGTTTTGGAGATTTAAATCTCCTATCTTAACGTTTAATTGAGCCATGACAATTCATTGATATTAAATACGGGACCATCTTTGCATACACACAAGTTGTGACCATCTGCCATCTTCTCTACACAGCACAAGCATGCGCCTAAACCGCAGGCCATGAGGTTTTCGAGCGAAGCTTCGCAAGGCGTGTTTACCGAATTAGCCCATCGAGCCACAGCCATCATCATTGGTTTGGGTCCACAGGTTGATACGTAGTCAAATGTTTCATTGCTGAGTATGGAGTGATTGGTAACAAAGCCTTTTTCGCCCTTTGACCCGTCTTCGGTTGTTACATAAACTCTTCCGTATAGTTCAAACAGGTCGAGTTGCATTAAGTCGTTACCCGTGCGTCCGCCTAACAAAAACACGGGTTCACAACCAGCCTCCTTTAGCATCTTGCCAAAATAGAGTAGGGGAGCCGTGCCTACACCGCCGCCCACGAGTAACACCTTCTTACCATCTTGCTGAGGCATGGTAAATCCGTTGCCAAGAGGGAACATGCAGTTTAATAAATCTCCCTTTTTGCACAAGGCCATGTGTCGAGTTCCGTCGCCAACCTCATGAACTAAAAGCCACATTTGATTGTTGGCATAGTCTACAAAATTTACAGATATAGGACGGCGCAAGAAGGTGGATGCAGAATTTTTAACAAGCACCTCAACAAATTGTCCTGGCATAACTTCAGGAAGCAATCCGCTTGTAGGCTCAAGTCTCAGAAGCACATATCCACTGCGCGGAAACTCAACATCCGCAACCCGAAGGTCCTTAACATATTTCTTCATGTAACAAATTTGTTTGTTGTGATAGTGTCAAGGTGGTTCTATGCAAACTTTAAAAAAAAGATTTTATAGAACTACCCATTGATTATGCAAAATTACACAAAAACAGCTAATAAGCTCTCTTAGCTACGGGCTTTCTTAAAGAATGAACAATAAAAAAGCAAAAGAGACTGCATGCACTCTGTAATAACAATTTTTTTGCTTATAAATCTTTAATGTTCAGCATACAAGTACTATCTTTGCATGTCAAAACAAACAGATAATATATAAATAATAGATATGAAATTTACCGAACGTACTGGACTTAACCTTTATAAGGTGAACGAAGATGTGCTCAAGGAATGGGACAAGCAAGACTTGTTTCATAAAAGTATGAGCGAACGTGAGGGTTGCCCTTCATTTGTATTTTTTGAAGGACCTCCCTCTGCTAATGGTCATCCAGGCATTCACCATGTAATGGCACGTACTATTAAGGACGTGTTCTGCCGTTACAAAACAATGCAGGGATTTCAAGTTAAGCGTAAGGCCGGTTGGGACACACATGGTCTTCCTGTTGAACTTGGTGTTGAAAAAGAACTTGGCATCACCAAAGAGGATATAGGTAAATCAATTTCTATTGAAGACTATAACGCTCGTTGCCGCCAGAATGTGATGAAGTTTACACAAGAGTGGACAGACTTGAGCCACTTGATGGGCTATTGGGTGGATATGGAACACCCCTATATCACATACGAAAACTCGTATATCGAAACGTTGTGGTGGTTGCTTGGACAATTGTATAAAAAAGGACTTCTCTATAAGGGATATACCATTCAGCCTTACTCACCAGCTGCAGGTACAGGTTTGAGCTCGCACGAGTTGAACCAACCTGGATGCTATCGCGATGTAAAGGATACTACGGTTACAGCCCAGTTTGCTGTGCTTGATCCAAAACCCGAAATGACTAAATGGGGCAAGCCATATTTCATTGCTTGGACAACCACTCCTTGGACATTGCCTTCAAACACAGCCCTTTGTGTTGGTCCTAACATTGACTATGTAGCGGTTGAAACATTCAATCCCTATACAGGCGAGCCTATGACAGCAGTTGTGGCTCAATCGCGCTTGGCTGCATACTTTAAGGCAGAAGGCGAAAATGCCGATTTCGATGCATACAAGCATGGCGACAAGGTTATTCCTTATCGCGTAGTAGGCCATTGGAAGGGTAGCGAACTTGTAGGCATGCACTACAAACAACTTATGCCATGGGTTAAACCTACTGAGAAGGTAGAAGACAATGCACCTAAGTGGGTAATCGAATATGCGGCGGCCCATCCCGAAAAGTGCTTTGAATCGGGCGTAGACAAATTTGTTGAGCTGGAAGAGAAGGCATTCCGTGTGATTGGTGGCGACTATGTTACTACTGAGGATGGTACGGGTATTGTACACATCGCTCCAACCTTTGGTGCAGACGATGCCAAGGTTGCTAAGGCTGCCGAAATACCTTCGTTGTTCTTGATTAACAAGGCTGGTGAGACACGCCCAATGGTAGACCTTACAGGTAAATACTACTTACTGAACGAGTTGTGCGACAACTTTGTTAAGCAATGTGTAGATGTTGAGGCTTACAGCCACCATGCAGGCGACTATGTAAAGAATGCCTATGCACCAGAATTTAACAAGGATGGTAAGTATGACGAAAAGGCTGCTGCCAAGGCAGAGGATTTGAACATCATTATCTGTATGGAAATGAAGCAGCGTGGCGAAGCTTTCAAAATTGAAAAGCATGTTCACAACTATCCACACTGCTGGCGTACGGATAAGCCTATCCTTTATTATCCTCTTGATAGTTGGTTTATTCGCAGTTCGGCTCTGAAAGAACGCATGATGGAACTGAATAACTCTATCCATTGGAAGCCTGCTTCAACGGGTTCTGGCCGATTTGGTAAATGGCTTGAAAACCTTAATGATTGGAACTTAAGCCGTTCGCGCTACTGGGGTACTCCACTACCAATATGGCGTAATGCCGAAACTCGCGAGGAGGTTTGTATCAGTTCAATTGAAGAACTTTACAATGAAATAGAAAAGAGTGTGAAGGCAGGCATAATGACTTCAAACCCATTGAAGGAAAAGGGATTTGTGCCAGGTGATTATTCTTCTGAAAACTATCATCGCATAGACCTTCACCGCCCTTATGTAGACAATATTGTGCTTGTATCGCCAACAGGCAAACCTATGAAGCGTGAGACCGACTTGATAGACGTATGGTTCGACTCAGGTTCTATGCCTTATGCACAGATACATTACCCATTCGAGAATAAAGAGCTGCTTGACAAGCGCATTGTATATCCAGCAGATTTTATTGCAGAGGGCGTAGACCAAACTCGTGGTTGGTTCTTTACTTTACATGCGATAGCAACTATGGTATTTGATAGTGTTGCTTTTAAAGCCGTAATCAGTAATGGTTTGGTGCTCGACAAGAATGGTAATAAAATGTCGAAGCGTTTGGGCAATGCAGTTGAACCTTTTGGAGCTATCAAAAAGTATGGTTCTGACCCCTTGCGTTGGTACATGATAACCAACTCTTCGCCTTGGGACAACTTGAAATTTGATGAAGAAGGTGTACAAGAAGTGGCTCGAACTTTCTTTGGTAAATTATATCAAACTTACTCGTTCTTCGCCATGTATGCCAATGTTGATAACTTCGACCCAGCGGTAGCGCAGGTTCCCATATCTGAACGTCCAGAGATTGATCGTTGGATTCTTTCAGAACTCAATACGCTGATTAAAGATGTTACAGCAGACTTTGAGGACTATGAACCTACTAAAGCAGGTCGTCGCGTACAGACGTTTGTCATTGACAACTTGTCAAACTGGCACGTGCGCTTAAGCCGTAAACGCTTCTGGGGTGGCGGTATGAACACAGACAAACTGAGTGCATATCAAACTCTTTATACTTGCTTGCTCACTGTGGCTAAACTCATGTCGCCAATTGCGCCATTCTATGCTGATCGCTTGTATCACGACCTTACTGATGGTGTGAATGGAGTGGCAGAGAGTGTACACTTGGCACAGTTCCCTAAGGCCAACGAAACAGCTATTGATAAGGTGCTCGAACGCCGTATGGAGTTGGCACAAAAGGTTTCTTCAATGACTCTCTCATTGAGAAAAAAAGAGCATGTTATTGTGCGCCAACCACTTCAGTGCATATCAATCCCTGTTACGGATGCAGAGCTTCGCAATGATTTAGAGTCTGTTAGCCAGCTCATTCTTGATGAGGTAAACGTTAAGGAACTTCGCTATGCCGACGCAAATATGCTTGAGAAGAAGGTGAAGTGTAACTTCCGTGTAATGGGTAAGAAGTTTGGCAAGTTGATGAAAGCTGTGAATGCTGCGGCTACAGCTCTTGGTCAAGATGATATCAATAAACTCGAAGCAGAAGGTGTGCTCTCATTGACAGTTGAAGGTCAAACTATTGAGATAGAACGCTCTGATGTTGAGATTATCAGCGAGGATATGCCAGGATGGACAGTCGCCAACGATGGTGCATTGACTGTAGCTCTCGACCTCGAACTAACGCCAGAACTTCGTAATGAAGGCTTAGCACGCGAGATTGTTAAGCGCATACAAACCTTCCGTAAGGAAAGTGGCTTCGAGATAACAGACCGCATCAAAGTGGTGTTTGAGCCTAATGAACAACTTGAGAAGGCTGTAGCTTCGTTTAAAGACTATATAGCATCACAAGTGTTGGCTGATAGCATAGAATTTTCTGCAACGCTTACGGGCGACTTAACTGAATTTGATTTTGATGAGTTTAAGTCAAAAGTAAGTATTAGTAGATAAGCAAATAAAAGTGCAAATATGCAAGGTGCTGCATTTTTCTTCATGATTATGTTTGCGCAACATATCAATAGAAAAAGGTAGAATTTTGCGTATTTGCATTTTATTGATAATTAGGTGTTCATAATTATTTTTATATTTGAAGTGCTTTATGGGGATGTAGCT
>DJEH01000024.1:0-5727 GCA_002431845.1 Prevotellaceae bacterium UBA5903
CTAAACTGCTACGGATTGACCAAAAAGGTGGTTTACGAAAACGAGGAGTTTAATCTGCTGCAAGCAGCACTCAACATTGAAGATGGGCTTGACGGCTTGCGCTATAACAAAGTAATTGTAGCTACCGATGCCGATGTAGACGGTATGCATATCCGACTGCTCATCATCACCTTCTTCTTGCAATTCTTTCCTGAGCTTATCAAAAAAGGGCACGTGTATATATTGCAAACGCCCCTTTTTAGAGTAAGGAACAAGAAAAAAACTACGATTTCATCGGCTAAGCAAAAGACTAAAACTGTTAGGTCGAACTCAGCTGGTGCAGCCATACTCAAAAAAACACAGGCAAGTACGCGCTCGGAGTACGAAACTATTTACTGCTATAGCGACGAAGAACGTTTGGCTGCCATCGAAAAATTAGGACCTAATCCTGAAATAACTCGCTTTAAAGGACTGGGCGAGATTGGTCCTGAAGAGTTTAAAAGCTTTATCGGCCCCGACATTCGTCTTGACCCCGTAACACTCCACAAAAGCGACAATGTAGCTAAGTTGCTCGAATACTATATGGGCAAAAATACGATGGAAAGGCAAGGTTTTATCATTGATAACCTTGTGGTAGAAGAAGATCTTGCAGATAGCGATTTGTAAGCATTATACAAAGGCTTAAAAAGTACCATTTCATCGCATATAAAATAAATACATAACATATCAAACAAAGATGAAAATAGCCATTTTCCCTGGCTCATTCGATCCTTTCACCGTGGGACATGCAAGCATCGTTGAACGTGGACTGCCCATGTTCGACCGCATAGTGATAGGCGTAGGCGTGAACGACAAAAAACGCTCGTTTTATCCGCCCGAAGAGCGCGTAAAGGCCATAAGCAATATTTATCGTAACGAACCACGCATTAAGGTGGTGGCATATACCGACTTGACAATAGACCTTGTGAAACGTGAGAATGCACAGTTTATATTGCGTGGGTTGCGCTCGGTAAAAGACTTTGAGTACGAACGCGATATTGCGGCAATGAACAAGCGACTATCGGGGGTAGAAACCGTAATGCTATTTACCGAAGCACATTATTCGGACATATCGTCGAGCGTGGTGCGCGAGCTTATTGCTTATGGCAAAGACGTGTCGAGATTTTTGCCACAGCCGCCCGATACAAACGATAAGTAATTACAGATAAAACGTATATAGAACATAAAGTTATTATGAAACATCTCCTTTTGTTGCTGGCAGCACTTATGGCTTTTCCGGCTTGTGCACAGTCGCGCTTTGGCGATATAGACTTTGACCAAGTGAAGAAGTTGCAAATGGCTCAAATAGCCATTACCAGCCTCTATGTAGACAGCGTGGACCAAGGGAAATTGGCAGAAGATGCCATTAATGGTATGCTTAGTAAACTTGATCCTCACTCATCGTATACCAATGCCAAAGATACTAAAAAACTCAACGAACCGCTGAGTGGAAACTTTGAGGGCATTGGTGTGAGCTTTAATATGGTGAAGGATACGCTCATCGTGCTGCAGGTGATAAGCAAGGGTCCTTGCGAAAGAGCTGGCGTGCAAGCAGGCGACCGCATTGTGGCTGTAAATGGCGAAAAAATAGCTGGTGTTAAGATGGACCGCGATAGTATTATGACCAAACTACGCGGGCCTAAGGGCACTATTGCAAACCTTGAAATTGTGCGTAGAGGCGCTCAAGGTATATTGAAGTTTCGTGTGGTACGCGATAAAATACCCCTCAACACCGTAGATGCAGCCTACATGATAACGCCAACAGCGGGTTATATTCACTTAGATAGTTTTGGGGCAACATCGGGCAAAGAGATACACGATAAAATAAGCATGCTACAAAAGCAAGGCATGAAAGACCTTATACTTGACCTTGGCATGAATGGCGGTGGCTATCTCAATGCAGCACAAGAGGTGGCAAGCGAGTTTTTGCCCGATGGGTCGATGATAGTATATACCGACGGCCGTATGGCACCGCGTCAGGAATTGCGCTCAGAGGGTAATGGACTGATGCAAAAAGACGGCCGTATTGTGATACTTGTTGATGAATTTACAGCCTCGGCAGCAGAGATTGTGACAGGGGCTGTGCAAGATCACGACCGCGGAACGATTATAGGCCGTCGCACCTTTGGTAAGGGATTGGTTCAACGCCCTATCGACCTGCCTGATGGCTCAATGATACGTCTTACGGTGTCGCACTATTACACTCCGTCGGGACGATGCATACAAAAGCCCTATAAAAAAGGTGAGAAGAGTGAGTATGAACGCGACCTTGAGCAACGGTACACCCGTGGTGAACTAACATCGATAGATAGTATACACCTCGACTCGACCAAGGTGTATAAAACATTGGTGAAAGGGCGCACTGTTTATGGCGGTGGTGGCATTATGCCCGACATATTTGTGCCACTTGATACTACGACTTTTGCTCCCTATTATCGCGCATTACGTCGCTACAACCTCATCAACGATTGGACGTTGAAGTATGTAGACGAAAATCGCAAGCAACTGAAGCGTAAATATCGCACCTTTGAGGATTATGAAAAGAATTTCGTGGTGCCTACATCGCTCACCGACTCTATCATGGCAGAGGGTAAACGCAAAAAGATTGAACCTAAAGATGATAAAGAATTACAATCAACACTCGAAGATTTGCGCTTTACCTTGAAGTCTACCATAGCTTACGACCTATGGGATAGAAACGAATACTTTAGGTTGGTAAATAAGCGTAGCGACATCGTGAAACGCGCTTTGCAGTACTTGAAAGAAGATAAATAAGAACTTTCTGTTTATGATAAAATCCGACTATCGAACCATGCCGCTCGACAAGTTGGCACTTGAACTCTCATCGCAACATCACCCCGATGCCAAGCATATATTGCAGCAGGTGGAGGGGTGGCAGCGGTTGCGCTCAAAGGTGCCTACTTGGACCGGCATAGACGGCATAGAGTTTCCACCTCGTTTGGCATTAGAACAATGCTCGGGCGAGGTGGCTGCTCGTTATAAGAGCTGTGTGGTAAAACGCTTATTGCCCAAGGGGGCTACAGCTATGGTGGACCTCACTGGGGGCTTAGGGGTTGACTTCTCGTTTATAGCTCCGTGGTTTAAGCAGGCTGTGTATGTAGAACGCCAAGCAGAATTGTGCCGTTTGGCAACGCATAATTTTCCCTTGTTGGGATTGACCGATGCGCAGATTGTAAATGCCGATGGGGTGGACTATCTGAGGCAGATGGAGCAACCCGTAGACCTTATCTTTATTGACCCCGCACGGCGTAGCGAAACGGGAAGAAAGGTTGTTTTTATTGAAGATTGCGAACCTAATGTGTGCGAACTCTGCTCTTTATTGACAGAAAAAGCAAAGTATGTGGTGGTAAAGTTCTCTACGATGCTTGATGTGACAGCCTCTGTGCGTTCGCTTGGATGTGTGAAAGAAGTGCACGTGGTTGCTTCGGGAGGTGAGTGCAAGGACTTACTACTTGTGCTCAAAAAGGGAGTGGATAATGCGCAAGAGCAACCCACTTATTATGTGAGTGAGGGCGAGTGCTCGGTGCAGTTTGACGCTGAGGAAGAACAACATGCAATGGTAACCTATGCCCAATCGCTTGGCAAATACCTATACGAACCTGGTGCGGCTGTGATGAAAGCTGGGGCATTTAAACTGATGAGCCAACGTTATGCGATAGATAAATTGCACGTAAACACCCATCTCTATACGAGCAGTAAACTCACGGAATGTTTCCCTGGTAGAACATTCGAGGTGGTGCAATGTCTTGGCTTTAACAAAAAAGACTTGAAACAGCTTGCAGTTTACGGCAACAAAGCTAACTTGACGATAAGAAACTTTCCGTCTTCGGTAGCCTCGTTACGTAAAAAGTTGAAGTTGAAAGAGGGGGGAAGCATTTTTTTATTTGCTACCACAATAGCTGATAATCAACATGTTCTGATAGTTTGCAAAAAAATAATATGAAAAAAGTTACACCTTGAGTGTAACTTTTCTTCTTTTAGTCCGTCTTCAATACAGAGAGCCACAAATGAAACAGATAGATTTTCGCCAAGACCTACTTCCGCTAAAGGATAAGATATACCGTATGGGGCTTCGCATCACGCTTAATGCGCAAGAGGCGGAGGACTTGACGCAAGATACCCTTATACGTGCTTGGAACAAGCGCGATGAACTTGCCAATGTAGCAAGCATTGAGGCTTTCTGCATAACCATTTGCCGCAACCTTGCGCTCGACCTTATGGCAAAGAAAGAGCATGGCAACCTCTCGCTCGAAGGCGAACAAACCGATGCTTACGACTCGGCACGCACACCCGAAGAGCAACTTGAACATGAAGATAAACTCAACAAAGTTCACCAAATATACAGTGCACTGCCCGAACGATTGCGTACGGCTGTTCAACTGCGCGATATTGAGGGGATGAGCTACGCCGAAGCTGCCTCGGTGATGAATATTACCGAAGATTTGTTTAAAGTGACGCTTCACAGAGCTCGCAAGGCTATTAAAACACAATACGAAAAGTTAGAGAATTATGGACTATAAATATATTGAACAACTTCTTGCTCGCTATTGGGAGTGTGAGACTACACCACATGAGGAGAGCATACTGAAGGCTTTCTTTGCACAAGAGAATGTGCCAGAGCATTTGGCTCGCTACAAGGACTTGTTCGTATATGAACAAGAACAAGCGCAAATCCACTTGGACGAACGTTTTGACGAGAAAGTTCTTGCTGCCATAGACAAAGACTACAAACAAGTTGCATCTGCTGCAACAAATAAGGTGGTAAAGGTTGAGCACATCACATTGGCTCGCCGGTTGCGCCCCTTGTATCGTGCAGCAGCATCAGTAGCCATCATAACCTTGCTTGGCACTGCTACCCAGCATTGGTTTACAAAGAGTGCAGACAATAATGCTGCTGGGTGGGACTATAACCAATCTGCCTATAAAGACTCTTACCAAGACCCACAAAAGGCATACGAAGCAAGCGTAAAGACACTTGAGATGTTTAAAGAGGGCGCTCAAACCGCTATAAACGACTCAGCGTCGCATTCAGCTAACCATAAAATGCCAGCAAATAAATAATAAAAGTTTAAGCATAAAATGAAACTGCTACGCATTCTTCTTTGCTTATTCGCCTTTGCAATGTGTTCTGTGGTGAGCATGATGGCTCAGAACGAACAGGATTTTGCCTCAAAATATATGTCGCTTTATGCTAAAGGCACTTCGCTGCAATGCACCACGGTATCGCCCTTGATGCTTGACAAAATGATGAATTTGCCCGATGTAAAAAGCGATAATCAAATGAAAGAGGTGCTGTCGCAACTCAAGTCAATACGAGTGGTAGATAATACCAATACGAAAGAGACTTGGCAACTCTATAACAATGCTTTGCGGCTGGCACAGCACAATAGTGCGAGATATAAACGCTATGCACAACGCCAAAGCAAACGGCTGTTTGTGAGGCGGAAAGGCGGATTTATCGTTGAAATGGTGCTTTTTATGAAGCACAACGAACATTTTAAACTGATAAATCTTACCGGCAATATGACAGATGAGTTCTTGAAACAGGTGATGAACTTTTAAGCCTGCTCAGACGAAGTGAATTTATCTTCTTATCCTTACTGAAAACAATCAATTATACGCTGATATATAAAATATCACCTTTAAAGACGCCAAGGTGATGCCCTTTTTAAGTAAAACAACATATCC
>DJEH01000024.1:5769-17706 GCA_002431845.1 Prevotellaceae bacterium UBA5903
GTATGTGTGTGGAGCAACTATTTGAGTAGAACACTCAATACAACAATGCCTCTAAAACAAAACAATCCACTACGCTTTGCACAAGGTGACTGCAATTTTTTAAAACATCTTGCTGATTACAATGGTATTCGTAAGCACCAAGTTCTTTATTAAGCCTTTTCAAAGAACATGGGTGTAGATGTCCATTACAATTGCTTCCAAAGCATGGTTTCAGTTCTCTCTCTCAATTCCTCTTGTATGCGCATGGCATAACAGAATGGGGAAAAACAAGATAAAGGGGGAAGTTCTTTATGCACAACATTATGATTGCATAAGAACTTCCCCCTTATCTTGTTTAGGTAATAAGGAGCGTAAGCAAGGTAGTTCCTTAAGTAGGTGTTCAAAATTAATATCAATTAATGTTGAGCATGATTATATAAATTAATTTTGAATGCCTACTTATTGCTTGTTGAATGCTGCCAAAATCTTATTGGCAGTGTCTTGCATCACGTCGTCAGAGAGTTTGAGCTTAGGCTTCTTAAAGTCCATGTCGCCCTCAGACTGCAAGGGTATAAGGTGAATGTGAGCGTGATTAACCTCTAAACCTAATACAGCCATACCCACTTTGCGACAAGGAAAGGCTGATTGGATGGCAAGTGCAACATGCTTGGCAAACACTATCATCTCGGCAAGTTCGTTGTCGCTGATGTCGAAGATGTAATCAACTTCGTGTTTAGGAACGACGAGTGTGTGACCTTGTGCCAAAGGGTTAATGTCGAGAAATGCGTAGAACTTATCGCTCTCGGCGCACTTGTACGAAGGAATTTCGCCAGCAATGATTTTTGAGAAAATAGTCATGGTCTTAATGCGTTTAAGATGAAAAAAGTACCTAAAAATTTGTAGGCACACAAGGATGAGTTGCGTGCCTACATTATGATTGAGTGTTTAGATAGAAATGCTGAGGATTTCAAGATGAATAGTGCCTTGAGGTATCTTAACTTCAACCACATCGCCTACTTTCTTACCTAATAAGCCTTGGGCAATAGGCGTGGTGCTTGAAATTTTGCCTTCGCGTAGATTGGCTTCGCTCTCACTCACAATGGTATATTTCATAACCATGCCATTCTTAACGTTCTTCATTTCGACGGTGGTGAGAATTTGCACTACATCCGATTTAATCTTAGATTTATCAATAATCTTAGCTTCTGCAATAGCCTTTTTCATGGCTGCAATGCGGCCTTCGAGTTTTGCTTGGTTCTCTTTAGCAGCATCGTATTCGCTGTTTTCAGAAAGGTCGCCCTTGTCAGCTGCTTCTGCAATAGCTGCTGAGGCTGCAGGACGTTCAATAGATTCCATGTGACGGAGTTGAGCTACCATTTTATCGTAGCCCTCTTGTGTCATGTAAGCCATAATTTGTTTGTAGTATTATTTTTTGTTCTTGTTATATACTAAAAAGTGGAGTGGAGTAGTAAGGTGTGGCGTAAAAAAAACCGAAAGAACTCCAATGCTGTTTTAACTTGGAATCCTTTCAACTTCACCTTAATAACTATTTTCCGTATGCAAAAATAGTCCTTTATTTTGAATAAGCCAACTTATGCGCTCGCTTTTTGCTTTTTTTGCCAATTGTTGCTTATAGATGCTTTTGTATAAACGCTTTATATGGTGCTGAAGGAACGCTCATCATTAGATTTTCCTTGCTTTTCGATGTTTTTATGCAAAAAATATAATTTTTTTTGCTGAAATGTTTGGTAGTAAAAAAAAAGTTTGTACCTTTGCATCGCAAAACAGATAAGACATCTGTTAAGTGGATGTTCCATGGTGTAATGGCAGCACTAGAGTTTTTGGTTCTCTCAGTCCCCGTTCGAATCGGAGTGGAACAACATTTTTCCCCTTTTCATTGAATCTTACGCAAATCTTCCCCAAAGGCGTAAGATTCTTTTTTGTTTATATGCTATTGCTGATATGCTGTTGGGGACGTAATGTAAACAAAACTTCATACGTTTTTCTTTGCAAGTCATGGCATTAATGCTTAACTTTGCTCGCAGATAAAACATTATTTATTTTAAAACTTTAAAAATGCGTATGAAAAAGATTTTACTCTCTTTATTCGCTTTGTTTGCAGTATTTGCTACCGCATTTGCTGACAACGTAACTATTGCTTGGAGTTCTGCCTCAGATTGGAGCACAGATGAAACAACAGGTGCATTTTCTTACACACAGGGTATCTATAGCCTTTCAGCTGTAAAGAATAATGGTTCTACAGCTCCTATTGTAAATAGTAATTTCAACGATTTGCGTGTTTATGCCAAGGGCGATCTTACCATTTCTACTACTGGCGAAAACATGACACAAATTACTTTTTATCTTTCTGACCAAGCTAAAAAACGTCAAACAGACATTACAGCTTCAGTAGGTACCATTGAAATCAATACGACCGATTGGGTTGCTACTTGGACGGGAAATGCAAAAGAAGTAACTTTTACTGTTGGCGACAAGGCTACATTAGGCAGCGATGGTAATGCAAAAGCTGGTCAATTCTGCATTAAGAACTTGACTATTAGTACCAATGGCGATACACCTGAAGTTCCTGACACTCCTAAAAAGCCTGCAGCTAAAGGTGATGGTACATTAGAAAATCCTTTCAATGCTGTTGCTGCAACCGAATACGTTAGCGCACTTGATGCTGATGTAAACTCTGAAAACGACATTTATATCAAAGGTATTGTTTCATCAGTAATTAGTGGTGGTTACGGTACTCAATATGGCAATGCTACATTCAAAATCTCTGAAGATGGTTCTGCTAACTACGAGTTCTATGTATTCCGTGCTCTTTACTTGGAGAATGCTAAGTATGATAGCAAAGATTTGACCAACATCAAAGTAGGTGACGAAGTTATCGTTTGTGGCAAAGTAGTCAACTACAAAGGTAATACTCCCGAAACGGTTAGTGGTAAAGCTTATCTCTACTCACTCAATGGTCATGGTACAATTACAGGCATCAACACTGCTAAGGCAAATGCAGCAGCTCAAGCTATCTATAGCATTGATGGTCGCCGCTTGACTAAGGCCGTTAAGGGCATTAATATCATTAATGGTAAGAAGGTAATCATTAAGTAAAAAAGGCGTTTAGAAAGCATCTAAATGTAAAATAAAAGCATCCTCGTTGCAACAGACAATGTTGCGGTGAGGATGCTTTCTTTGTATATACTCTTTTTTGTGTGGAGCCTGTTTAAGATCGTTTGATTATTCTCTCCAAGGATATTTAACGTGTGTGCGACTATCAGTTTTGTTTGAAGGATCAACAAAGTAGCCCTTTTGCGATGCTTTGCCATCAACAAGTTCCTTAACATTGCCGCTTTCCTTCTTCTCTTCGGTATAGGTTTCTTCGTAGTCGGGTGTGTTGTCTGATGGTGGCACAATGTTAATGTCGAACACCATGGTGGCAAATCCCTTGGGCAGTACGTTGCCAAAGAGCCGTATGCAATGGCGTACATATCCCACGTTTTTATCCGTTTCGAAGGTAAAAGCCAACGTTAGTGTATCGTGGGGTGGAATAGACTTAACGTTGGTTTGATCGCTGACAATGCATCCGCACGAAGGCTGAATGTCGTCTATCAAAAATGGGTCGTCACCTATATTAACTACCTTGAACGATATGTTCACCTCGTCTCCTGCCACAACGGGATAGTAGTGGCGCACGGAGTCTTCTACCATAAGAGCTGTAGGTTGTATTTTCTTTTTACAGCCCGAAAACATGGGCATGGCAGCTACCAACATTACGCTCAGCAATGTGGTAGTAGTTTTTGCATGCACATGGCGCAATTGGGTGTAAGCACCATAAATATGTTTGTTCATGTTGCTATTTATATTCAAAATGCTTCTATTTCGTCGCATGCCAATGTTACCTTACCTTTCTTAGGGTTTTGGATAGCTCTAATTTCTAATGGACTCTTAGGTTCTATGCCAGTAACACTAACATTTGCTTCGGTTCTCGAAAAGCCACTTTGTGTGGTTGCAGATAGCGTAGATTTACCTTTATTCTGTCCGTTCTGCCATACTTCAACTGCAATAGGTGCATAGATGTGCCACTTGGGAGCATGCAAGAAGGAAAGATGTATGTTGCAATTAGAGGGTAGCGAAGATGCTACTTCCACTTTGAAAGGTTTGGCAGCACTAATAACCCAACCCGTATGGTAATCTGTAGTAAACCCTTGTTTGCCATCTGTAAGTATGCTAAGGTCGGTATATTCGTCGTCGAGCTTACACAGGGGCTTTAGCGTAGTGTGAAGTAGCAGGTTGTTGCTATGCTTTAGCCAAGGATAAGAGGCAGACCATTGCTTGATGTATTCGTCTAAAGAGCCGTATGCTTCGCGGTAGTTGGTTAGGTCCTTAAAGCCTTTATAACCATTGAGCAAACCGAGTGTTTGAGAAAGTTGGCTACTTGTTGGCGCTTGTGGTTGCAAGCGATAAAGTTCTAATCGCGTAAAGTTAAGAGCCGTAAGCAACTTGTTCAAACTCTTGCGTTCGCTATCTGTCGAACCCTTAGAAGCCTTGTCAAGAGCATTCCAAAATTGGTTAAACTCATTAGCATCGAGATATTGCTTTGTAAGGTCTTTTATACCCGAGTAAGGCGAAAGCGTAGTCTTTGAAGCCCTATTTTCTATGCTTTGGTAGTATTGGTTGCAGATAGAAGCCGTGACAGGATAGCACTTGCCGAAGTATTTGCTGCAAGCATCTTCTATCTTAATATCGGGGTCGCGCAACAGTTGGGCGATGACATAAGTTTGCACATCATCGAAACTTGCATAATCGTATCCACTGCCATTAAAGAACACGCCTTTAACGCCTAATTGCTTCATGTATTGTAAGCGCGATTGCAGCGAGTGTAAGCAAGGATAAGGGGTAAGATAGTCATCAAAGTTGCGCATATAGTCCCATACATAAATGCGATTAGAAGCCTTTTGCCATGCTTTAATCGTGTTCTCAAATACAGACCGTGCAGCCTTATTCTTTATATCAGTAGTTAGAGGAAGACTCATTGCACTAACCAATACTCCCACATTGTTGGGCAAGATGTGAGAAGGTGGTTGCGTAGTTGTGGCATACGATGAGGTGAAGAATAAATGCTTAGGGAAGCGGCGTGCCAATCGTTCAACCATCTTTGTTACAGCCGGAGTTGCCGATGTTGTTGTGTTGCCCGCTTTGCGGCAGTCTGCGCATTGGCACACTTCGCCGTTGTCGTTAGGCATAACGGCAAAGCGTATGGTTTCGTCGTTATTACCCTCTCCGTAGTTGTCTATAACAAAGCTTTCATACGCCTTGTATGTGGCTTCGTTTGAGAAACAAAACTGCTCATCAGAGCGTTTGCCATCAACAAGGGCTTTAGCAGATGTAGGGATAATGCCGTCTGCAAAAATCTTGTGCATATTATGTCCCCACAGCCCCCAATCGAAATCAACATTCTGAGTGCCTAATATAGGCAGCATATCAGCATTGCTGTTTGAAGGAGAGTAGATGCCCCTATATTCAAAGGCAAAAGTGCCGGCAGTGTCGCGTTCGCAGCTAAGTACAGAGGGTGGGAGGTCGGATGAAGCAAAACGTGCATCGCCCTCTGAAGCCGCAGCCATAAACTGATATTGCAGCCATAGCATAGCCTCGGTATTGCGTGCAGAGAGGTGAATGCTCTTATCGTCGCGCTCCACCTTATAATCGGTTTCGAGCGTAGGATTGAGGTCTACCACAACTTGCAGTTGGCTTTCGTCTTGTGCAGGAGTGGCAATCACGCAGTCAATATCAGTAGAGCGCTTCTGAAAATGTTTCTTCAAGTAAGTAGCCCATTTTACGTCCTTAGCGTCAGCTTTGTCAGCAGGTACAATGGCATACTCGCTGTAGTCAGCAAACGGACGTACGTTTGCAAGGCTACACCCACATGTAAGAGACAAGGGCGTAGCCAATAGAATAGAGCAGAAAGGCACTACTATATGCTTAGAAATTAATAAGGACTTGAGCATCAATGTTGAATAAGTTTTTATATCGCATGGTACTATATTCAATAGGAGCATCCCAAGTACCAGTTTTGTGATTTGTTTGCGTGTAGTAGGTGTACCATGTGCCGAGCAGACCTAACGTGATGTGGCGTTGCACGCGATACTGACCACCAAGGCCAACCATTGTGTTAAGATGGTTAAAAGTGCCTGGCATAGCAAAATCTATCATTGTGGCTTCAGGGGCGCTACCAATGCTAGCAAGTGCTTGAATACAGGTCTTTCCATCAGGCAATAGATAGTATTTAGCTTGTGCAGAAAGATTTACATAGAACTTCGATGAGAGGTAATACCCATCAAGTTTCGCATTCAGCCAAAAGTCGTTGATAGTCTTACTTGCTGCCACACCAACGTTAAATAGGTTGAGGCGCTTGCGTTCCCAACTATCAAATACAAACATACCATTACTCTGTGTCTCTTCGTTGAACGCATTCGCATCCCATTTAAACAACTTTTTGTATGAGTTAATTCGGCGGTAGCCCAAGCTGAGTTCGCCTTCCCAATCGTTTTTAAATGTACGTTTAGCCTTTATGTTAGCCATGAGTTGCGGAAAGTACTTGTTGGCCCATGCAGCATTCACCGTTCCTGTCCACTTGCTGTTGAAAGTGTGCGACCATTCGCCTTGCAACTGTATGCCCGTACCGCCCGACACTTGCTCTGTCACGTCTTCGCCCGTAATAGCGCCTTCGCGTCCAGCATAGTTGATACGAGCAGCAATCTCGTTTTTCTCGTTCAACTTGCGTGTATACTCTAAAGTAGCAACGGCTGTAAGTACATCCTCTTCGCCATATCTGCCTTGCAAGTATTCAAAGTTAAGGCCATTCTTGTAGCCCTTAGCCAGCAGATAGTTGAGGTGACGATTGTGTGAAGTCATTTCAGCCAATCCTGGTTGATAGAACTTTTGATAAACGTATGCCGAATCGTATTGGTGCAAGGCTTCGTATGCCAATCCCTTGGTGTATAAAAGATTGCGGTTTTCGTGGTCGAACACCAATGCCGAGTCAATCACAGCAAGGGCTGAGTCGGCTTTATGCTCTTTAATCAGTTGAACCGACCAATCAGCACTATTTATACTAAAAGCATTAACCAAAAGCGAGTCGCCGATGAAATCGTCTAATTGAGGCCTTATCAAGTCTAAAGCCTGTGTGTAAGCAGCCTTTCTGTGATAGATGCTTGCTTGTTTAACGATGTAGAAGCGATCGTCGGGATATAAGCGGCGCCCTTGTTCAACGTATTGGTCGTATTCATCCCAACGTTGCAAGTGTGCAGTAGCATTCACAGCATATTTAAGTCCGTCTTCAGACGAAGGAAGCAGCTTTAGCAATTTCTTGTCAAACTCATAAGCGCGTGTCACTGCTCCGTTGCTCATCAATGTTTTGATATAAGGCAGTGCCATTTCCTCGTATGCACTAACGTATAAAAAGCGGTCAAAGTGGTCTTTAGCCTCATTAGCAGCCCTTTCCAATACGGCAAGAGCTTCAACCGTACGGCCACGGCGTTTAAGCAAGTCGGCATGTTTCTCTATGTATCCCGAACGATTTGGATAGAGTTTGTGCAACGTTTCAAGAGCCGTCTCCGCAGCCGCGTAGCGTCGTAGCTGAATGTTGCAGTTTACAATGCGGCTATATGCCGATTCCTTCACCTCTTTATCCGTGGCGTGTTCTGTAACAAATTTGAGCAGAGGTAAAGCTTCGTCGTAGGCATCTTCAGCCATAAGCTTAGAGGCTTGCTCTAAGCGTAAACGTGTCAGCTCATCGCTAATTTCGCTGTTTCTTGGGTTACGTTCATAAAGTCGTGCAAGCAAATTATTAGCTGTGCGCACATTGCCCATGCGTTTGTTTACAACATAAGCCTTGTAGAGTAAGTCGGGGGTATCGCCTTTGCGCTTGCGTGCCTCGCCTATGTAGTAAAGCGCATCCTCGTAGTAGCCTCGCGACATAGAGGTAGATAGCAGATAGTCGAGCGACTCTTGGCTCTTGCTGCGTTCATAAATCTTGCCATAAAGCACGTAGGGGTCGTGCTTAGTAGCAGCGCGGGCAGCATCCTCTTGCAAAGAAGCATAAAAACTTGATAAACGTGCGCTATGATTACGTTTCATGCAAAGTTCAACAAACGACAAAGCCTCAGAATACCTGTCTTCTTCTGCAAGAATGCCAGCCTTCTTCATGATGAGGGCCGTGCTTTGTGGCAAGTAAGACACACCGCGGTCTGCCACATCGATAGCCTCGCTGCGGTTACCTTGTTGCAAGAGCATGTTGCTCAAGCTGATGTAAAACTCTTCGTTATAAGGGTTTTGGTTTACCAATTCTTTGAGCTGTTTGATAGCACCTTCTTTGTTGCCCTTGCGCTTTTCTTTTATATAGTTTTGCTCAGTGCAGTAGCTCAAGTCTTTTTGCAGTTGCTGGTCGTTAGGATAGATTTGGCACAAGCGTTTAAGCAAGCGGTCGGCCTCTTCGTTATTACCCTGTTTGCGATAAAGTTCAATTTTTTTTCGCCAAAGCCCTTTCCAATAAGGATTTACTTCGAGCAGTTCGTTTACGTAGCAAATGGCACTTGAGTAGTTGCGGGTGGTCTCTTCCACCTTTACAAGCAATTGCTTAGCATCAACGTTGCCGTTATTGTCGCGCAAAGACTTAATCAAGTGGTAACGAGAGTCATCGTACATCTTCTTGTGGAAATAGTATGTACCAGCAAGTTCTTGCAGAGGCGACACGTCGGGATAATGTGTCAATCCCTCGTCAAGCAGTCGCTTGCCACCTTCCCAGTCGCCACGTTTAAAGGCTTTGCGTACTGTAACGTCATAATAATCTGGTGTATGGATAGTGCCGTCATCTGTTCGGGGTGCACTATTAGTTGTGTCGGCTGCCCATATAACAGCCGCAAACAACAGTGGGATGACCACCACGCATATTAAGATTTTAATGAAACGCATAAATGAAATATGTGAGATTTAATATATTCTATTCAGTTATCAGAGATTATGCTAACCAAGCTGTAAATCAAAGGGTTGTTTGCTTGTAGCAGCAGTAGAGTTGTTTTCGGCAGTATTGTCTGCTTTAGTGTTATTAGCCTCGTTGCTGTTATTGTTTTGTGCAACATCTTTGTTTTCAGCAGAATTATTTGGCTTCTGTTCGTTTTCCTCATTATTGCTCTTAAAGCCTTTACGTTTCATTTCGCCCCATGCAATGCGTTGGTTCAAGATAAAGCGTAAGTAACCACGAAGTGAGGATAGCACTATCAATGGGTGATAGAGAAATGGTTCGAGCATGGCAGCCAGCACCAATCGGATGTATGATGCCCCTGGCATCTTAGTTTGCAAGTAGTCGTAGTAAACCACCACAAACGACAATTGCACGCAGAATACATACATCACCAAGAAGATAATCCACGCCGTGTTCCAATTCACACCCCCCGTTAGAGCAAGGTAAATAAAGGTAATAGTACCCACCAACTCTATCAACGGAGCGATAAACTCAAATATCAACAGATAGGGTAGTGTAATGAGTCCTAACTGACGATATTTCTTCTTAAAAATCATTCGGTAGTACTTACCAAATGTCTGTATCAAACCATGTCCCCAGCGTGCACGTTGTCTGTATAGCTGTTGAATACTGGCAGGTCCCTCCGTCCAACAGCACGTGTCGGGTATTTGCACTACTCTGTATTTGCGGTTAAAGTCGCAGCAGTAGCCAATCATACGGATAAGCATGTCCATATCCTCAGCCAGAGAGTCGGCAGAGTAGCCACCAGCAGCAATAGCCACTTCGGTATCAAACATACCATAACCACCCGATACGTTAGGCATGGCGTTGATGGCACTCCATCCCATCTTTCCCACCATAAACGAACGCATATATTCAAGTGTTTGGAATAGCGGAATAGGACTCCATGGAATGCGGTATTGTATCATCTCACCATTCTCTACCTTGCAGGCATTCGACATGTTCATTACGCCCGACACAGCTATCACGTTGTTCTTTTCAATCATCGGTCGGATACACTTCATGATAGCGTTCTTTGCCAAGATACAGTCCACGTCGGTGTTGATAAAGTAGGGGTAGCGTGCCACGTTTAATCCCGCATTCACAGGGTCGGCCTTTGTACCGCCATTCACTTTGTCTACTACACGCAGTCTGCGGTACTCCTCTTTTTTCGATACAAACATTCGTTTAAAAGGCTTTGCCAAGATACGTTGTTTGTAGTGGTAGGGCACTTCAATGAGATCGAAGTTATCAATCATCTTTTGCAAGGTGGAGTCCTTACTACCATCGTTCACAATTACAACTTCGAATTTAGGATAATCTTGTGATAGTAGTGACTTCACGTTGTTCACGATAGTGTTCTCCTCGTTGTATGCAGGTGCAACAATCGAAACGCCAGGAACGTAGGGCGAGTGTTCAAGAATTTGCTTTACATAAGGATCGGACATCACGTGGCGGCTATGTTTCTGCTCTATATACGAAAGCCATATCAACGCAACGTACGAAAGCATTAGCCCGATAGAGTAGAAAAACACCAAATATCCGTATGTATACAGAATTATTTCTTTCATGATGCAATGCTTATGTTATGGTCAAATGCCCTCACTTCTTTAAAGAGTAGAAGGTCTTTTTCATTATTTGCAGCGCTTTCAAGTTCGCAGAAAATCTCTTGACTCTCTTTGTTGTATAGCCATAGGCACATCAGAACGTAGAGTTTGGTAGAGCGAACTGTTGCTGTGTTGTATGCTTTGATGAAGAATGAGATAGCGTTGTCCGAACGGATGTTTAGTAGCGTTTTCAGCGTTTCGCACTTCAGTTTTTCGGTTTGTTGTGGATAGGCATCTTCCATCACAGACTCTGCCTTTTTGCATTTGGCAATACCCATACATTGTATGGCGGCCTTTCTGTAAAGCGTTTCTTTAGCCGTAATGTATTTACCCATTTTAATTACCTCTTCGTTTGTACCCCAAAAAGCTACTTCGCGGATAAGGCAAGCCTTTAGTTGCTTATCGTTGCAGATAGAGACGATAGGTAGGAGCGATGGAATTTCCTTGTTAGCTTTTCGGCGTGCCTTCAGTAGGTGGTGCACTTCAAGAGCATCCCATGGCCGGTACTCATAATTCACGTTTTTATCGGTAAAAAAGCGGAATGGAGAGTAGTCGCTCAACCAAAGATAATACATTCTAACCTCTTTTCGCAAAGCGTGCGTACCCGAGTCAAGCAAGCGTACCAAAATAGATTCTGGTAGGTTCATCATTAAGAATTGTGCCAAACGCATGGCTTGAATTCTGTACGACTTACGTCCAAAGGTAAGCGTGTTTTCAACAAATATTTGCAGGCCAAACACATTGACCAAACGGTTCACATTGTTTTGGTTGTATGTTTCGTAAATGTTTGATTTAATCTCCACAAATAGCTTACCAATGAAAAGCATTCTCCAACCTTTCCATTTTCGTTTGTCGTCTTCGGTGATGCCTGTACGTTCAATTATCTCCTCGTCTGTAAGGTTCTCTTTATCGTTCGAAACATTCAAAACGTTATCATAGAAGCGTTTCTTGATTTTTTTGTAAAACCTTTCGCGTTTAAGGTCGGTATATTTATCTTTAAGCAGTGAAAACGTAAGGAAAACGATGGAACATGCACAGAATAGCAGAATGCTCACACTAACCTTCACCACAAAGGGATAGTTATTGTATTCAGTAAGCCAAGTACTCAAATAATAGCTATAATACTGCAGTCCCGACAACTCATAATGACTCATGCGCTGACTTATGGTTTCGGCCATTAAGGGCACGAAACATAAGCCAACGAACACAGCTATCGCTATCAATCGTTTGCACCAGTTTATATTCATATTTTAGAGACTGAGGTATGTATTTTCGCCTTGCATCTGCATTAGTGCTCTCAGCGCTACTTATAATCATGCTCTACAT
>DJEH01000078.1:0-8192 GCA_002431845.1 Prevotellaceae bacterium UBA5903
AAATAATTATGAGCACCTACTTAGCTTATTATTTAGATGGATAGATGGAAAAAGATGCAGCAAGGCTCTCAGCCATCTTTTGTGCTATTGATTTTGATGTGTCTCTTTAGCGTGTTGCTGTTTTTATATTTAGTAAACTATCATTTTGTTTGTGTGCGTATTTAAGCCATAGCAAAATGTAGGTATGTGTGTCATATAGTGTCATAACCGGCTTTATTAGAGATGTTGGTATTAAAAAAAGCTATATATTCTTTCTTTTAAAGCAAAATAAGGTAACTTTGCTTTTACCTTTCCTTATTATGACTTTTTATGAGAGTAAAATTATATTGCATTTTTATATTAATAGTACAAGTTGTTGCGCTGTCATCTTGCCGCAATAAGAGGGAAACGTTTAGTATAGGTGTGTCGCAAACAAGCTCTGATGCATGGAGCAAACAGCTCAATCAAGAAATGCGTCGGGAGGCATGGATTAGCAAGGATGTTCAGCTCAACATACGTATTGCAAACGATGATGTCAGTTTACAGAAACGCCAAATAGATAGTTTGGTGAGGGAGGGTATAGACCTTCTTGTGGTATCGTCAAACGAATCCGAATCACTCAGCAGCACTATTGATAAGGTGATGAAGCAGGGCATTCCCGTTATCTTAACCGACCGCCGAATGACTGTAAATAGTAGTTATACGGCTTATATAGGGGCTGACAACCGCAGCATTGGTCGTGACATAGGCCTTTATGTAACCAAAGAACTTAAGGGACGAGGCACACTGCTCGAACTTACGGGCGACCTTGATGGTACGGTAGCATCCGAACGTCACAAGGGTATGAACGAAGCATTGAGCAAGATGCCCGATGTTCATACCTTGGCTATGGTCGAAGTAGGGTGGGAGGGACCACGCATTTATCAACAAATGGATTCTATCTTTAGGCGTGGCATTATTCCCGACATAATTATAGCTCCCAACGATCGTACGGGAGTGCGTATTCACGAGATAATTCATCGTTTGGGCCATCCTGGCATAGGCATCGTGGGGGTTGATGGACTTTCAGGACCTAATGGCGGACTTGACAATGTGGAGCAGGGCAAGCTTAAGGCTTCGTTTCTTTATCCCACCGGAGGCGACAAGGTTATACAGACCGCCTTGCGCATACTTCGTCACGAACCCTACGAGCGCAACACGCAACTACGCTCTGCCATTATCGACGAAAACACCATGCGTGCCTTTAGCATGCAGCGCGACGAGATGCAGGAGCGCGACCAACGTATTAATCGGCTTGGTGCTTTGGTAGATAAATCGCTTTCGCGTAGCACCATGCAAGACATGTTGCTCTTTTCGTGTATTGCAATCATTGTGCTTATAGGTGTGGTTATGGGCATGGGCATACGCTCTTATAATAATGCGATAAAACGAAATGAAAAACTTAATCGTCAAAAGTTAAAGCTCGAACAGCAACACGAGGAGATGGTTAAGATGGCTAAGGAGCTTGAGGAGAGCACGCGTAGTAAACTCTCTTTTTTCAGCGAAGTGTCGCACGATTTGCGCACACCGCTCACCCTTATACTTGCCCCAACAGAGCAACTATTGCAGCAATCAGCTCAATTCACTCCCGAACAGCTCGACCTTTTGCACATGATACGTTCTAATGCCGACATTCTGTTGCATCTTGTGCAGCAAGTGCTTGATTTCAGAAAGTTTGAGGCTGGGCAGCTTAGGCTCAACCTCTCTCACATACGTATTGACAAGGAATTGGTGCAATGGTGCAAACCCTTTGAGGTGGTGGCTCGCAAAAAGATGATACGCCTTAATGTTACGTGTCGTCCTGTGGTAGATGACAAAATGTATGAGGCTGATGCTGACGTGCGTAAGATGGAAAGTGTGGTATATAACCTCTTGACCAATGCCTTTAAGTATACTCCTGAGGGGGGAAAAATAAATGTAAAATGCCGTATTGACCCAATGGTCAAAGGCATGCAATGCCCCTGTTTTGTGTTTACTATTGAAGATACGGGCAAGGGCATAGAGAGCGACAAACTGCCCCATATCTTTGAACGTTATTACCAAGCAGACATCAACCACGATGGTTCGGGCATTGGCCTTGCCACGGTTAAGGCGTTTGTAGAACTGCATGGAGGTACTATCAAGGCTGAGAGCATTGCTGGTGTAGGCTCGCGTTTCACGGTAACCATTCCCACACGGCAGTCTGTTTATACAACTTCGGATGCAGTTGACAGTGCTGAGGCCAAGGAGCCTAAGCAGCCCGTTGAGGATAAAGATGAGCATGCAACTTTTGCAATGAAAGAAGGCAATGAAAAGATAGACTTTGCCAAAGTTGCAATAAACGAAAACGGAGAGCAGACCACCGAACCAGGTGCTAAGCCTATTGTGCTAGTGATAGACGACAATGCCGACATACGATTGTATATCCGCCAGTTGTTACAAGATGAGTATACGATAGAAGAAGCATCGAACGGACAAGAGGGACTTGATAAGGCTCGCCAACTCATGCCCGACATCGTGGTATGCGACGTGATGATGCCAGTTATGGATGGTTTGTCGTGTTGTAAGCATTTAAAAGAGGAGTGGCAAACATCGCACATCCCTGTGGTGCTACTCACCGCTTGCACCCTTGATGAGCAGCGTGCTGTGGGCTATCATTGTGGAGCAGATTCGTATATCAACAAGCCATTTACGCCCGATATGATACGCATACGTCTTCGTAACATCATCGACAATCGTCGGCGCATGAAAGCCTATTTCAGCGAAAAAGGCATAGTTGATAGTAGCCAAATGAGCACCCCCGATAAGAATTTTATAGAGCGATTTAAAGCTATTGTAGAGCAACACATAGCTTCGCCCAACCTTTCGGTTGAGGATGTAGCCTCGCAACTTGGCATGGGACGCACGCAACTTTATCGCAAAGTAAAGTCGCTCACAGGGCTTTCGCCCATTGAGGTGGTGCGCACCATTCGCCTTAAGAAGGCAGCCGAGCTGCTTACACGCACCGATAAGAGCGTGTCGGAGGTGGCATACGAGGTTGGCTTCTCGTCGATTAGCTATCTATCTAAATGTTTCAAGGACTATTTTGGTGTTAACCCAAAGGACTATAAGTAGTTTTCTTTATGCTTCTTAGGGCATATTGGTAATGAGTGTTGCGCCCATAGGTTCAACGTTATTGCCCAAGTTACGTTTTAGAGCACATAGCATATTATTTGCTATATCCCTCATACAAATAAAACCGCCATGGCACATTGCCATGGCGGTTTCTTTTTAAAAAACTCAATGAGTGGATTCTTGTGGATTATTTATCCGAATCCATGTTGCTCCAAATACTTGAAGCAGGTTGCTGGTTCTTATTTGACAATGCAGCAGAACCACCAAAGTTTTGTTCGTCATCAACTGTTTTGAGCGATGATAATGCGAGCATTCCTTCCACTTGATAGTTGATGAGAGTGGATGTAGGAACTAAATATGTTTTTTTCATAATGTTGTTTTGACTAAATTTTTACTTGATAAATACTTTCTCTCCCTTGCCATTTACAAAGATGCCGTGTGCAGGATAGAGTACGCGACGACCATTGAGATCGTAGAAGATGTTGCTACTCTTTGAGCCAATGGCAGCAGCTTGGTTAATGCCTGTGGTTGTACCATTAAAGCTGAACACAAGCACGTTAGCCCCAGCAGCTTCGTTGATAGAACCAGCGTATGCCTTGTTAGCACCGATGGTGCGGTCGGTAGTTGAGGTTATCTTGTAGAATGCCACACCCTTTGAACCATTGCCAAGCACGTATGCCGAAGCATTATCTGCAATTGTTGCGGGCACTAATGTACCGCTCAAACCATTTTCGGGCTTTGCGGTAGCGTCGTCGTAGGCAATGTCGAAGTTGTACTTGCCTTCGTTAGCCTCGAGTACAACAGGGGTTTCAGCAGGGATAATGTTGTTGGTTACTTCGGTGAGTTTAAGCACGTTGTCTTCTTTAACACCAGTATATGCTTTAACGCCTGTAGGGATGCTTACAGCCATGGGGAGGTTGAGTGTAGCATAGCCAGCAGCACTGATGCTTACAGGGATAGAAGTAACGGCTTTGATGCGGAAGTTGTTGCTTGAACCATCGTTTCCGCCATCCCATGCTACTACGTGGAAGTCCTCTTTGCGTACGCTTATAACGTTTTCGCCCGTGTTCTTATTAGATGCCTTATCTGTGATGGCTACTGCATAAGCCACATTTACCTTGTTTGAACTTGTGTTTAGATAATATTCACCACGTTTTACGTTGGTTTCAGTATTGTCTCCAGGTATAATTCTCAACCAATACGCAGCCTCGAAAGTATTGCTCAAATAATTCTTAGAGTTAGCAGGGCGAATGTAGTAGCGGTCGGTTTTTCCTTCATCAGTAAGTTGCTCAAATTGCCATAGATATGGGAGTGTGTTAGCTGCGAGGTCGCCTGTATACACTGCGTTGTAGCCTTGAGTTGAGCCTGTATCTCCATAGTTTTCGTAGAGATAAACACCATTTCTTGTTCCGCGTACACACTGAATGGTGTAGTATTTTCCCGCTTCGGGCGTTATCACGCTTTCGGTTGATGCGCTTGTAGCATCGCTTAGAGCTTTGGCTTTAGCTGCTTTAGCTTCAATGCCATTGGCTGCGGCAAATGCTTCGTAAGCAGTTTTTTGAGCATCGCTCAATTTTTTGTAGCCCACATAATTTTCAGTGTTTATGTTTGTAAGAGTTGCATCCCATGCTGCAGCAATATCGTTGAGGCCAGTTGTAACAATTTTGAACTGGCTTGCAGTAGCAGAGGCTTCCCAACGCACAACACCAGGCTGGCCCATGTGAAGGTAAGAGCGATTTTCGTCTATGCCAGATTGAGTAGTTTTAAACGTCACGTAGCCAAGGTTAGCAGCTGCTGCAATGGTATATTCTTGTGCGTTTGCTTCGGCATCAACCAACGGAATTGCCACATCGTTTTTGTTAGGTATAGAACCTACATACTTATTGGCATAAGGATTATAGAGTTTGTAGTTACCATCGTCTTGTTTAAGCAGTTTCCAAATGTAAGCATACGAATTCTTTGCATCAGACTTCTGCATGGTTGTTGTAGTATAGGCATAATTTGTAGAATGCATATAATTACCTAACATGCAAATTGTTCCTGTTTGCACGTCGGTATTAATAGGCGAAGTGGCAAGGAAAGTAGCATTAGCTTGCTTGATTTCAGCAGTTTGTTCGTCAGTAAACGATTTGGCATCTTTGTATTTGTTAAAAACATCCAAAAGTGTGTTGTATGCATCTTCAGAGCAACCATAGTAGGCATTTACAAGGCTTGCGTATCGGTCTACTATAGGTCTTAGCTCTGTCTCAAACGCATATTTACCTATCGCATACTTCATGCCTTCTTCGTCTATTTCCTCAAATAAAAATAGCGAACCACCATCAATGCTCCAAGTGCTAATTTTGCTTTCGCTATCGTAGCTATTCCAACAACGATTGTTGCCAAAAGCCTCGTTATCAGAAAATGCAAAGCCATTCGTATTGTTATACGATGCGGCTTTTACATACCAATCAGCTCCCGCTTCTGTCCACGAGTTGAAGTCGGCCATCATTGTGGTTGTTTCCTTGTTGTGGATTTTAACAGAAGTTACACCATCGGTGGTAGCGGTAGTACTTCCAGCTGTAAAATAAAAGAAGCCATTACCATTGAGCCAAGTACTTTGGCGTAGGTAATCGCCATTGTTATTCCAGTATAAGTACTTGCCCGTACGTGTGTTTTTGATGGCATAATAGTGGTATGTGCCATCTGCACTTAGTAGCGGAGTTTGCGTTGTTTCCGCCCAAGTGCTCCCCACTCCTGCAAAAAACATCAAGAGTAGGCTCAGAAAGAAAGTAATTCTTTTCATGTATGATTAAGTTTTTAGAAAATAATAATATGCTATGATGTTCTGTTTTAAAGTGCAAATGTAGTTTGATTTTGTTAATAAACCGAACCGGGGGGGGTAAATAATGTTAAAACATTAAAATTCGTGCTTTTATGTTATCAAAGTATTAACGAATGTAAGATTGTAGGTACAAGTTAAAGGCATTTGTAGCGCATTTGAGCATTGAAATAATGGGGACAATATATGAGCAGTGTAAAGGTGATATGGAAGTTTGAGAATGCAATGTTGAGCCATGTTATGTTTTTTTGTTCCGATTTAAGAGCATGTGTTGTGATGTTGTTATCCTGCGGTTCTATTATCTTATGCAAGCGTATTTAGTTGGCGTATCACGGCCGTGATACGAGCGTATCACGCCCACGATACGCGCGTATCACGCCCATGATACGAGCGTATCACGGCCGTGATACGCCAACACCTTTCGGATGATAAGGTTGAGAGAATGCTGTTTTTGTCTGATAATCAGAGAGTTGTGGCTAAATAAGAGGCGGTTCAGAAAAGAGCGCAAACTACCAAAAATAAAATAGTTATGGCTAAGTGGCAGTTGCAGCCTTAAAATACAAGGTAAAAATAAGACAAGGCATAAAGAAAAATCCTTAATTTTGCACGACAAGAGCAGACAATGCATTTTTCTATACAATATATATATAAGTTTTATACAATATATATATAAGAGTAGTGGTCACGTATACGAGTAGTGGTCACGCGTTGTATGCTTCCGAAAAAAATATTTCCTAAAAAAATGCTCAACTTACCGCTTATATATAAAGCCATAGGCACATTGCTCCAACTCGAAGCATTGCTAATGGCTGTATGTTGGGGCATAGGGATGTGGTTTCACGAGTCTAATCACCTCACCTTTGCCCTACCAGTGCTTGTGGCTTTAGCCGTGGGCACCATGCTACGTTTTTTTGGTCGTCATGCAGAAAATCGCATGGGGCGCCGCGATGGTTTTTTAATCGTATCGCTCACGTGGGTGGCATTCTCGGTGGTGGGCATGTTGCCGTTTATGGTGGGGGGTGTGCAGCCACGTGTGGCAGCAGCCTTTTTCGAAACCATGTCGGGTTTTACCACTACGGGAGCAACAGCCTTTTTTGATATTGACTCTTTGCCCCATTCCATACTGCTATGGCGCAGCATGACCCACTGGATAGGCGGAATGGGTATTGTGTTCTTTACCATAGCCATATTGCCCAACATGGGTGGTGGCGAGCTAAAACTATTTTCGGCTGAGGCTACGGGCCTAAAGATAGGCAAGTTGCACCCACGCATTAGCACCACGGCGCGTTGGATGTGGAGCTTATATTTAGCGCTTACCCTTACGTGCATAGTAGCCTACTTTTTGTGTGGTATGTCGTTGTTCGATGCATTGTGCCACGGACTTTCAACTATTGGAACGGGCGGATTTTCAACCCACACCGATAGCATAGCTTGGTTTCATTCCGACCGCATAGAGTGGGTGTGCACGCTCTTTATGTTTTTGGCCAGCATCAATTGCACGTTGCTCTATTTGTTTTTTATCAAACGTCGTTTTCGCGAGGTGTTCCACGACGATGAGCTTCGATGTTTCCTCACCATCTTTATTGTGTCGGCAATAGCCATCATGGGCATACAAATGTACGCCGACCACATAGACTTTGCCACAGCCTTGCGTAGCTCGCTATTCAACATGGCAACCTTACAAAGCACAACAGGCTTTACCGTAGAGGATTTTATGACTTGGCATCCCACCATTTGGCTCATCCTTACCGTGGTTAGTATTGTTGGTGCGTGTGCTGGTTCTACGAGTGGTGGACTAAAGTGTGTGCGTGTGCTTATTGTGTGGCGACTAACGAAGGCCGAATTTAAAAAGTTGCTTCATCCACATGCCGTACTGCCTGTGCGCATCAATCACACCACGATTACCTCGCCGATGGCACGCACGGTGTTTGTGTTCTTTGTGGTGTATTTTATGCTCATCATGCTTTCAACCTTCTGCATGGTAGCCATGAATTTGCCATTACTCGATGCGTTTGGTTTGGCCATATCCTCGTTTTCGAACATAGGACCGAGCATGGGACATTTTATAGGTCCACTGGGCTCGTGGGGCGAGCTTAACGACACAATGTTGTGGATAAACTCCTTTTTGATGCTTGCCGGACGTCTTGAAATATTTTCCTTATTGCTACCGCTAACGCCTGCCTTTTGGCGTGATGAGTAAGAGCAAATAGTAAAAGGTTGGTATAAGTAGGTGTTCAAAAATTATTTATATAAATGAATC
>DJEH01000078.1:8381-17195 GCA_002431845.1 Prevotellaceae bacterium UBA5903
TAATTATGAACACCTACTTATTTAAAAATCAAACAGATAAACACCCTTGATATGCCATTAAACGCTCGTTGATTTTTTGTTTAAGCAAAAGAGAATGAATGATTAATTAATGAGCTATTAATGATAATTAAGGTTCAAAACTATCCTGCGCCAAAGACGCAAATAGTTGAACCCTTTTGCAAACTAAAGGTTTGCCTCTAAAGCCGAAACACGTTGATTTTTCTGACATTTTAGCTGAAATCTGTATGTGCCTCTTGTAAGAATGGACAAATAAACGTATTTTTGCATTCGCAGAACAAAAAACAATGTAGACATTTCTACAAATTAGAGATGAAATAACCTTATAGTAGAACATTATGCTCGTTATTTATATATTGAGCGTAATGCAATCTTTTATACTTATTCCCCCTAATTTGCACTAAGAAATGGTAGAACAAAACAAATACTATAAGTCGAAATATAAATATTCAATGGATAAATATACAAGTCCCCAAGAGCAGGCTGAGGAAGAAGTTCAGCTTGTGCCACTTATGAAAATGTGTCTTGAAGAGTTCAAAACACATTGGTGGTGGTTTTTGCTATCGGCAATGCTATGTGTAAGTTGCGGATGGTATTATCAACAAAAACAGCAGCGTATTTATCAGCGCCAAGCCGTAATGTTAATAGAAGACTCAGACGCATCGTCGGCGGGTGGAGGCGCTACAAGCTCGCGTTCGTCAAAGCGCAATGCTATGAACACCCTGCTCGAACTCAATGGTGTGAGCGTTGGCGACAACTTGAAGAACGAAATATTTATACTCTCGTCAAAACGTTTAATGCTACGCGTTGTAGAAAAGCTACATCTTGATATTGACTATACAATAAAGGCAGGGTTACACACTAAATCGCTATATGGCGACAAAGAACTACCCTTTGAGGTGCTCTTTCAGAGCAAGTGTAAGGGCAAAGCCTTGCAAACCTTTAAGGTGGCCAAAAAAGATGCCAGCACCGTAACGCTGAAGGGGCTACACGATAAAGAAGGCAACGAACTGCCCGACCTTGACGCACAGTTAGGCCAAATGGTACAGACGCCTTATGGACAAATCTGCGTGGTAAGAGGCAAGCAATTTGGTGCTTGGACCGACGAAGAAATAAATGTGAGCCGCATGTCGATAAAAAATGCAGCAACACGTTTTATAAGCGAACTTGCCGTGTCGGAATACGACAAAGAAACCTCGCTCATAGTGCTTAATTGCAGCGACAACAATGTGGAGCGTGCCGACCATATATTAGCTTGCTTGTACGACACGTACAAGGAAGATGTGGTAGACAATAAAAACCGCGTGGCACAAAATACGGCACGTTTTATAGACGAACGTATACAGATTATTGGTCGCGAATTGAGTAGCGTTGAAAACCAATTGGCAAGTTTTAAAAAACGCAACAAATTGGTAGATTTTACACAGTCGTCGCAAATTGTGCTTAATGCTACCAACGATGCACGCCAACAAAGTTTGCAACTCGAAACCCAACTCAATGTGGCGCGCTATCTGAGCGACTATTTGCATAGCCACTCTAACAACCACGACCTCATACCAGCCCTCAACGTTGCTGATGCATCGTTTAACACGCAGATAGGCAAGTATAACGACGTGATGAACCAACGCAACCAAATGGTGGCAAACTCAAGCGATAAGCAAACGATTGTGGCAGAACTCGACCGCCAACTGGCACAAATGCGCCAAACTATAGCCTCGTCGCTTAAGAGCTATGTAAATTCAATAGAGCTCCGCTTGCGCGATGCTCAAGCCAATGAATCGGCACTTACGGGACAGGTGTCGGGGGCTCCCGACCAAGAAAAACGAGGACTTGACATTCAGCGACAGCAATCGCTAAAAGAGGCTCTTTACACCTATCTGCTCAACAAGCGCGAAGAGGTAGCCTTGCAACAAGCCATCAACGAAGCAAACGTTCGTTTGGTTGAAGGACCTATTGGTGGCGAAGCTCCTATCAAGCCCAAAAGCGCTATGATAATGCTTGTGTCATTGATTATCGGATTGGCAATTCCAACAGCTATTCTTTGGGTTAAACATCTGCTTGATGTAACCGTACATAGCCGAAAGGATATAGAAGATGCTACAACTATCCCCGTATTGGGCGAGGTGCCACTTGTAAAGGAAGTGGCGGGCAACAATACGCTCATTTCAAATTTGGCTTCAGACTCGCCTATGGTAGAAGCATTCCGCATTCTGCGTTTTGGCTTGGGATATATGCGCCAGAACCCCAAGGTTTTGGTGGCTACATCAACTACTCCTGGACAAGGTAAAAGTTTTATTACCCGCAACATGGGCATTATTTTAGCTATGGCAGGTAAGAAGGTTGTAGTGATTGATGCCGACATCCGTAAGCGCACACTGAGCGGAGCATTCCACCACACAATAGGCTTGACTGCCTATCTATCGGACGACTATACAAAGGTAGAAGACATCATCAAGAAGGATGGCATAGCCAAGGGGGTAGACTTTATCCCTGCAGGACATATGCCACCTAACCCCAGTGAGTTGCTTATGTCTGAACGCTTAGACGAACTTGTGAAACACCTGCGTAGCGAGTACGACTATATATTGTTTGATACAACGCCAATGCTCTCTGTGGCAGATGCAAACATCGTAAATCGCGTGTCAGACACAACCATCTTTGTTATACGTGTAGGCGTGCAAGAACGTGCTTTCTTGCCCGAACTCGAACGCATGTATCAAGATAATCGCTTCAAGTCGTTGAGCATTGTGCTTAATGGTGTCGACCCCGAACACGGCTATCATGGCTATGGTTATGGCTATGGTTATGGCTATGCGTATGACAAACGCAACAAAGGCAGAAATGTGAAAGGTTTGATTAATCGGATAAGAAGAAAGTAACTTCTGCATCTAAACAATATTTATAGAGGTTTTGTAACGTAGCGTACAAAACCTCTTTTTTTGTTTATAAATAAAAAATGAAAGAAAAAAGCGGTTGAATAATCTCAACAAAGATTAAATAGCACATAAAAATGGCTCAAAATCTTTATAAATAAGATTTTGTACGTATTTTTGCAAATTGATATGATATATACATTGTAAAGTAGAAACTCACATATATGAAAAAACATACCATATTGGTGTTGCTTGTGGCAACGTTGGCTAATATAATAGGTTTTAGCTCGTGCGACTCGTCGAGCGAAGTAACAACTTCAGATCCATCGCGCGACTGCGTAATAACCTCGGCAACGCTCGGTACGTTGAAGCGCACCGTAACAACAAAAGATACAACCTACGACTATAGTGTGACGGGAGGTGCCTACTTGCTCTATATAGACCAAGTGAACTACAAAGTGTATAATCCCGACTCATTGCCCATAGGAACGCATGTTGAGAAACTTGTGTTTGCATCAAGTGGCTTGCTTTATAGCGGAAGCATTGCTATTAAGAGTCTTACATCAGGAAAGGATACAACGTTTGTTCCTACCGATAGTACCGACTTTAGCGTGCCGCGCGAGGTGACTGTATATGCTGAAGATGGACAGTCAAAACGCACTTACACCTTTGATATACGTGTGCACAAACAAGAGGGCGACACCATAGAATGGAAGCAACTAACAGCTAATCCGCTGAGTCCATTGGCATCGTTTGTAAAGCAAAAAACGCTCGTTGTGGGCAGTACGCTTTACGTGTTTGGGCAACGTGCCGACGGCAAACGTCAGGTGATAGAAACCAATGTAAACACTCCTAACTTTAACGATGCTGCCTATGTGAGTGGCGACATGAGCGAGCGTATTGACGTGTCGTCGGTGCAGTATGTTGGAGGCAGTTTCTATGCCTTGGCCGATGGTCAGTTGATGAAATCACAATTGGCAACTGGTAATTGGGAGGCACAATCTGCAGCCAACAATATTGAGGCTTTAGCAAGTGCAAATGGCGACAGCCTTTATGCCATCAGCAACAATCAGCTATTGGCAACAACCGATGGCATACAATGGAACGCTTCGGCTATGGAGCAAGGCGAACATCTGCCTACAACCAACGTGGTGTGTGCAGTGCAATCTGCTAAAAACAATCAAGGCATTGAAACAACCTTGTTGTTGGGTAGTAACAACGGCAATATGTCGGTATGGAAACGCGATGTGTCGCAAGTTGGCGGCTTTGTTAATCCATGGATATCTTTGCCTCAAACCCAAGAACTTAAAGAATATGGATGTCCCAATCTGCAGAGTGCAAGCCTATTTGCCTACGATGATAAAATGGTGCTGGCAGGCGTTGCAGACGATAAAACGATGACGCCATTCTATGTAAGTCAGGATAATGGCCGTACATGGAAAACGGGCTTGATGTATCATCCAGCCATTACAGGCGCCACAACCATAAGTGTGGCTTGCGACAACGATGGCTACTTGTGGATAGTTTGTAGCGGTACGGGCGATGTGTATAAAGGTCGTCTAAACCGTTTAGCATGGGAGCAGAACCAAACCCGGTTTGAATAGTTTGAGAGGGCAAGAGGGCAAACATGGCGTTGCCTTCTGTGCAATGAGTACATGTTTTATAAACCGAATTTCTAAACTCATGCAAAGGTATCTCCTTATACTCTTATCTCTCTTGTTTGCACTGCCTCTTATGGCACAACAAGATGACCTCTTCTATCGTTTAGAACTGGGCATAGGTGCGGGATTAAGTAAAAACTTTACAGATGTCAAGGATAAAAGCGGTATTGACGGAGCATTGGTAGCACGCTTTCCGCTTAACCCTCGAATGGCTGTGAAAACACAGTTTACTTATAACACCCTAAAAGGTTCGACTGCTGGTGCAAAAGCATTTTTACCGAGCAACCCTAATGCGGTAAGTAGCGACCGACTCAACTATTCGGTTAGTGCTTCGGTCTACGACTTATCGGCACTCTACGAACTTCATTTTTTGCCTTACGGCTATGTACGCGACTATCGGGGCTATGTAAGAATTGTGCCTTACGTGCAGATGGGATTTGGACTTACTTACGGCTCGTGTAAGAGTTTTACAGCTAATATCCCTTTGGGTGTTGGCGTAAAGTATAAAGTGGCGCAACGTTTAAACTTAGGGCTTGATTGGTTAGTACATTTTAGTTTGAGCGACAAGCTCGACGGCCTTGAAGCCCCCTTGGGCATAAAGTCTGAAATGTTCAGAAATAAGGATATTTACTCCTCGTTTATGCTCACTCTGACCTACGACTTACACCCCAAATGCCCTACTTGCAACCGCGATTAAAGACATTGAGGCTCTAACTTCTTATTACAGAACACAGAAAATACAATATATGCAACTCGACAAAGCAAGAATACCTGCCCATATAGCCATTATTATGGATGGCAACGGCCGTTGGGCTAAAGCTCGTGGCATGAACCGCAGCATGGGACACCAACAAGGTGTGGTAGCAGTGCGCGAAATCACCACGGCTTGTTCCAATTTGGGCGTTAAGTTCTTGACACTCTATACATTCTCTACAGAGAATTGGAACCGTCCAGCCGACGAGGTGGCAGCCCTTATGTCGCTTATCCTTACATCGCTTGAGGAGGAACTCTTTATGAACAACAATGTGCGCTTGCGTATCATTGGCGACTTATCAAGAGTACCCGATGTGGTGAGAAAAGCCATTCTTGGCTTGCAGCAACGCACGTCGGTAAATACGGGCATGACCATGGTGATAGCCTTGAGCTATAGTTCGAGATGGGAGATTACAAATGCCGTAAAACGTATGGCACAAGAGGTAAAAGAGGGGACTTTATCGCCCGACGAAATAAACGAAGAGACGATATCTCAGCATCTATGTACCAACTTTATGCCCGACCCCGATTTGCTTATACGCACCGGAGGAGAGTCGCGATTGAGCAATTATTTGCTTTGGCAATGTGCCTATACGGAATTTTATTTCTGCAATACCTATTGGCCCGATTTTCATGAACAAGACCTTTGTGACGCCATTGTATGGTTCCAAAACAGAGAACGACGATATGGCAAAACAAGCGAACAGGTTGAAGGCGATAAAGCCTGATAGCTTTGCACAAAAGCACGCTTGTAGTTACTTAGTTGTTAGGCTTACGAACTTCAGGATAAATCCCACCCTCACATACAATAAGCAATTATTATAAACAGATAATGAAATATACCTCACGCATGTTGCTTGCACTCGTTTCATCTCTTACCTTTTCGGGTACGATGCAAGCACAAACCGATAATGCCGATAGTAGCACCGATGATAAGCTGCCCACTATCACCTATACCGCCAGTCACCCGCGTTATGTGCTTGGTGGCTTAGTAGTAGACGAAATGAAAGGCTATGACAATGACTATTTGCTTAGCATTTCTGGGCTTACTATAGGCCAAAGTTACGAAATACCAGGCCCTGATATTAGCGAGGCTGTACGCAGGTATTGGGATCAAAAGGTATTCTCGAATGTAGAGATAACTGCCGATAGTATCGTAGCAGGCAAGGTGTATCTACACGTAAAACTCACGGCACAACCCCGTATTTCGAGTATTCGCTACACGGGCGTGAAGAAATCAGAACGTGAGGACTGCGAAAAGATTATTGGTTTCCAACCAGGAAATCAAATCACCACCGACATGGTTAATCGTGCTGAACATTACATTAAAAAGCACTTCGAGGAAAAAGGTTTTAAAAATTGCGAAGTGAACATTGTGCAGCGTGAGGACGTTACAGGCGATAACCGTGTGTTGGTAGACATCAACATTAATAAAAACGAAAAAACAAAGGTTCGTAGCATTATTATAACAGGTGCCGACCCCAAGCATGTGGCAAAACTTAAGCGTGCCATGAAAAAGACGCATGAGAAGAGTTTTGTTAATATGTTTCGTTCTAAAAAGTTCCTCCCTGAGAAATATAAAGAGGACAAAGACTTGGTTGTTGAAAAACTCAACTCATGGGGTTACCGCGATGCAATGATTACAGCCGATAGCGTAGGTAATATAGATGCTAAGCACGTGAACATCTACATGAACGTTTACGAAGGTAAAAAATACTATTTGCGCAACGTGTCGTGGGTAGGCAACACTGTGTACAACTCTGACGTGCTTGAACGTGTGCTGCAAATGAAAAAAGGCGACGTTTACGACCAAGACCTTATGAACAAGCGCCTTAACACAGACGATGATGCTATTGGTAACCTCTATTATAACAATGGTTACGTGTTCTATCGTCTTGACCCCGTTGAGGTGAACGTTGATAACGATAGTATCGACCTTGAAATGCGTATACAAGAGGGCCAGCAAGCCACATTTAACCATGTGCGCATTGCAGGCAACGACCGTGTGTATGAAAATGTAATTCGTCGTGAACTACGCACAAAGCCGGGCGACCTCTTCTCCATGGACAATATCAAACGTTCAATTCAAGACCTTGCACAAATGAATCAGTTCGACCCTGAGGCATTGCAGTCGCAGTTTGGTCAGAGCGGTATCAAGCCCGACCCCGTGAATGGTACGGTAGATTTGAACTATCCACTTACTACTAAGGGTGGCGACCAAATAGAACTTTCTGCAGGTTGGGGACAAACGGGTATTGTAGGTAGAGTAGGCTTGAAGTTTACTAACTTCTCTGTGCAAAACCTATTTAAAAAGGGTTATAAGCGTGCAGGATTTATACCCCAAGGCGATGGACAAACCTTGTCGTTGCAAGTGCAGAGTAATGGTACATACTATCAAAACTATTCACTCTCATTCTTAGAGCCTTGGCTGGGTGGTAAGCGTCCTAACCAATTATCGTTTTCAATATCATACAGTAAGCAGAGCGACGTAAACTCTAACTATATCAACCAGAACTACTATAACCAAATGCTCAACTATGCATATGGCTATGGTTCAAGTTCGAACTACTATACCGATGCCTACGACCCCGATAAGTATGTAAAACTTATCGGACTGAGCCTTGGATTTGGTAAGCGTTTGCGTTGGCCAGACGACTATTTCACCTTTATGGCAGAGCTGTCGTATACGCGCTATATGCTGAAGTCGTGGCAATACTTCCTTATAACTGATGGTAACTGCAATAACTTCAACCTATCGCTATCGTTGCAACGCAACTCTACCGACCACCCCTTCTATCCACGTAAGGGCTCAGAATTTCTCTTCCAAGTAACAGCCACACCGCCTTACTCTTTGTGGGATGGTAAGGACTACAAGAACTTGGCAAGCAATCCTAAGAGTGCTAACTATCAAAAGGAAATGCAAGAGAAGTTCCGTTGGATTGAATATCATAAATGGAAACTCAAGTTCCGCAATTTTACGGCGCTATCGGGTGCAGTTAAGGCTCCTGTGTTGATGACTCGTGTGGAGTTTGGCTTGCTTGGCGCATACAATCGTCATAAGAAGTCACCCTTCGAAACCTACTATGTGGGAGGTGATGGTATGTCGGGATATTCAACGGGTTATGCTACCGAAACAATTGGTTTGAGAGGTTACGAAAATGGTTCGCTCTCGGGCAATAACTCGTACTATGGTGATGCGTATGCATACAGTCGTATGACGCTCGAATTGCGTTATCCTCTTATGCTCGAAACCTCTACGTCAATCTTTGCCCTTGCCTTTGTTGAAGGTGGTAACGCTTGGTCGGATGTAAAGAAGTTTAATCCGTTCGATATGAAACGTTCGGCTGGTGTGGGTGTGCGTATATTGTTGCCTATGGTCGGCTTGATGGGTATTGACTGGGCATACGGTTTCCAAAAGTATATCAGTGGCTATTCAGGACAAAAAGCCGGTGGGTCTCAATTCCACTTCATCATTGGACAAGAGTTTTAAGTAGGTGTTAAAAATTAAT
>DJEH01000078.1:17321-31131 GCA_002431845.1 Prevotellaceae bacterium UBA5903
ATTTTGAATACCTACTTAACATCGCATAGTTTATACTGAAACAAAAATAGGGTGGTGGGGGGATAAAAGGTTATACACAATCTTTTATCCCCCTGCTTATACCGAGCAAATAACTCAATATCAAGATTAAAAAAATACACAAGCAACATGAAAAAGTTAATTGTTCTTCTATTTGTGCTTTGTGGTGCTATAAGCGTACAAGCGCAAAAGTATGCATTGGTCGATATGGAATATATATTGAGCAACATACCTGCATACGAACGTGCTAATGAGCAACTAAACCAAACATCAAAGTCGTGGCAGGCCGAGGTGGAAGCGCTCAATTCTAAAGCTCAAACCCTCTACAAAAACTACCAAAATGAGAGCGTGTTCCTCAGCGATGCTCAAAAAAAAGAACGCGAAAAAGCCATTGTAGACAAGGAAAAAGAAGCTGCCGAACTTAAAAAGAAATATTTTGGTCCAGAGGGTGAACTCTACAAAAAGCGCCAGAGCCTTATTGAACCTATCCAAGACGAAATATACAATGCCATCAAATCAATAGCTACAACTAAGGGCTTTATGCTTGTGCTTGATAGAGCGTCAGACAATGGCATTATTTTCGCTTCGCCAAGCATCGACATTAGCAATGAAGTGTTGGCTAAATTGGGCTATGCACAATAGTTTGTGCACTTTAATCTTTTAGAATTACATCACAACAAAACATACAAAATGGGTCTTATAGAATTTAACAAACTCCCTATAAACACGCTCGTCGGAGCAGATTGGAAAACATTTAAAGAACTTACGGCAGGACGCGAGGTTGATGGTCCTTGGAAAGGTAAATACCGCTTGACTAAGGCTGTTTGTCGCTTGCTATCAGTGCTTGCTCCTATACAAGAAAAGCGCTACCAAAAGTTGTTGGCAAACGAGCCTCTAAAGAACGATCCCGTATTTATCTTAGGTCACTGGCGCTCGGGTACGACGTTTGTACACAATGTGCTTTCGTGCGACAAACGCTTTGGCTACTGCACTACTTACCAAACTGTTTTTCCGCATCTCATGATGTTTGGTCAGCCATTTTTCAAAAAAAATATGTCATGGCTTATGCCCGATAAGCGTCCAACAGACAACATGGAATTGGCTGTAGACCTTCCGCAAGAAGAGGAGTTTGCTATATCTAACATGTGCCCTTATACGTTCTATAACTTTTGGTTCTTCCCTAAGTATATGCAAGAGTATTGCGACAAATATCTTATCTTTAAAGACATTCAGCCAGCAGAACTTAGTGCATGGGAGGAGGCTTTCAGAAAGCTTATCAAAATATCACTTTGGAACACTGGTGGCGAACAATTCTTGTCGAAGAATCCACCGCATACAGGTCGTGTAAAGGAATTAGTCAAGATGTTTCCCAACGCCAAGTTTATCTACTTGATGCGCAATCCTTACACTGTGTTTGAGAGCACGCGCTCATTCTTTACCAACACCATTCAACCACTAAAACTTGAAGAGTTTAGCAACGAGGATATAGAGAAGAACATTCTCACAGTCTATCGCAAGTTGCATGACCAATATGAAGCAGACAAGCACCTTATCCCAGAGGGCAACCTTATTGAGGTGAAGTTTGAGGATTTTGAGGCAGATGCATTGGGCATGACAGAGAAAATCTATAAGACTCTTTCACTACCAGGATGGGAAAATGCTCGCACAGCCATTGAGCAATATGTAGGCTCTAAGAAGGGCTATAAAAAGAATAAATACCAATATGCTGAACGCACACGCCAACTCGTTGAAGAAAACTGGGGCGACGTAATCAAGCAATGGGGATACGAACAATAATCACATCCATAAATAACGTTGATAGCAATGAAAGACACAAGTGCTTTCATTGCTTATTTTAATTATTTACAGATATGTCAGCACGTCTTCTTTGGGTGGACGATGAGATAGATATGCTCCGCGCCCATATAATGTTTTTAGAGAAAAAAGATTACGAAGTAACCACTGCTTCCAATGGTCCTGATGCTATAGATTTATGCCGCGAAAACGACTTTGACCTTATTCTTTTAGACGAAAATATGCCTGGTCTTTCGGGGCTTGAAACGCTATTGCAGCTAAAAGAAATTGTGCCCACTGTGCCTGTGGTTATGGTAACAAAAAGTGAGGAAGAAGACATTATGGACCAAGCAATAGGTTCGAAAATAGCCGACTATCTTATAAAGCCTGTTAATCCTAAGCAGATATTGCTAACGCTAAAAAAGAATATTCATCAGCGCGAAATTGTGCAAGAGGTAACACAAACAGGTTATCGTCAGGACTTTTCGCGCATAGGCATGCAACTAAGCGAAAACCTAAGTGCCGACGAGTGGAAAGAACTTTATAAGCGTATTGTGCATTGGGAACTTGAACTATCAGAGGCTGGAAGTAGCATGGACGACATGCTGCGTATGCAAAAAGAAGAGGCTAATCTGGCCTTTGCCAAGTTTGTACGCAAACACTATGAGGATTGGATTAAGCATCCTGAAGAACGCCCAACCATGAGCCCCGACATCTTTAAAAAGTGCATTTTTCCACGCCTTTCTCAAGGCCGAAAGGTTTTTTTGCTCGTGCTCGACAATTTTCGTTTCGACCAATGGCGCGTGCTTTCTAAGGACCTTGCTGACGACTTTGACATTGACGAAGACCTTTATTACACCATTCTTCCCACCTCTACGCAGTATGCACGTAATGCAATATTTGCAGGACTAATGCCTTTGCAAATAAAACAGATGTACCCCGACCTTTGGGTAGATGAAGATGAAGACGAAGGCAAAAACCTCAATGAGGAGATGCTCATTCGCCAACAATTAAAGCGTTTCCGTCGCCACGAGGATTTTACATACCACAAACTCAATGACTCTTTGGCGGCTGACCATTTGTTGGGGCAAATGCAGCAACTCACTTCAACACCACTCAACGTGCTTGTCATAAACTTTATTGATATTTTAAGCCATGCTCGCACAGAGAGTCGCATGGTGCGCGAGCTTGCAGGCAGCGAATCTGCTTATCGCAGCATCACTCTCTCGTGGTTCCGTCATACTCCTATACGCGCACTTTTCCACCGCCTATCTGAGTTAGACTACGACATCGTTATAACCACCGATCATGGCAGTATCCGTGTAGACCAACCATCGAAGGTGATAGGCGACAAAAATGTAAATACCAACTTGCGCTATAAGTTGGGCAAAAACCTCTCTTACAATACGAAGGAAGTTTTTGAGGTGCGCAATCCTAAAGACCTTATGCTGCCACAACCCAATCTTTCAACGTCTTATATATTTGCTACGGGTAATCGCTTCTTTGCATACCCTAACAACTACAATTATTATGTGCAATATTACAAAAACACTTTTCAGCACGGAGGAGTTTCGATGGAAGAAATGATTGTGCCACTTATCACCTTGCGTTCTAAAAGCAAACGTAGCTAACGTATAGGCACAAACCCTATAGCAACTACTAACCTCTTTAGGCATGATAATGTGCCTTTTCAAATACATTTATCGCATTCAAAAATGCTTTGAACGCGATAAATGTATTAATTTTGTAGCAACACTTACATGCGTTTGCATGCTGTATTCCCTACAGAGCTGCATACCAAATAGAATTTTCCCTACACATTTTTTAATATGAGCGACGAAACACAAGATAAGGATAAGAAAATACAGAAAAAAACGGCTGAGCAACCACTTGATACCCACTCTAAAGGTGAGTCTTCTTTGTCGACAACAACTGCCAATGCCCAACAAGCATCTGCACTTGCAAACAATGAAGGCTCAATAACAGGGGATGAAAGCACAGACAATCAGTCCGTGGCACATTCTGATTATCAACCATCGTCACGCGTTAAAGATGAAGACGGAAAGTTGCAGCTTACGGGCATGTACCAAAATTGGTTCCTTGACTATGCATCCTATGTAATACTCGAGCGTGCCGTTCCGCACCTTGACGATGGTCTTAAGCCTGTGCAGCGACGCATCTTACACACAATGAAGTTGCTTGATGATGGTAGGTACAACAAGGTGGCTAATGTAGTGGGGCAGACCATGCAATTCCATCCACATGGCGATGCCTCTATTGGTGATGCCCTTGTGCAGTTAGGCCAAAAAAACTTGCTCATCGACACCCAAGGCAACTGGGGCAACATCCTTACGGGCGATAGTGCAGCTGCTCCACGTTACATCGAAGCACGCCTATCAAAGTTTGCGCTCGATGTATTGTTCAACCCAAAGACCACAGTGTGGAAAATGTCGTACGATGGACGCAAAAAAGAGCCTGTTTCGTTGCCCGTTAAGTTTCCATTATTGCTGGCGCAAGGTGCCGAAGGCATAGCAGTAGGACTTGCTGCAAAGATACTTCCACACAACTTTGGCGAACTCTGCGATGCAGCCATAAGCTATTTACACAATGAGGAATTCCACCTTTATCCCGATTTCCAAACAGGTGGTAGCATCGATGTATCTCGCTACAACGATGGCATGCGTGGTGGACAAATTAAGGTAAGAGCAAAGATTGAAAAGCTTGACAATAAAACTCTCGTAATACGCGAAATTCCTTATGGCAAAACCACTTCTACGCTCATCGATTCCATACTCAGAGCCAACGAAAAAGGAAAAATTAAAATACGCAAGGTAGAGGATAATACGGCGGCAGACGTTGAAATATTGGTGCATCTCACACCTGGCACTTCGAGCGATAAGGCTATTGATGCCCTCTATGCATTTACCGATTGTGAAACAAGTTTAAACCCCAACTGTTGCACCATCGACGAGAAGAAGCCCAAGTTCCTTAGCGTAAGCGATGTATTGCGCCGTTCGGTTGATAGCACGCGCAGCTTGCTCGAACAAGAACTCTTAATACGCCGTGGCGAACTCCTTGAAAGCCTTCACTTTGCATCGCTTGAGCGCATCTTTATCGAAGAGCGCATCTATAAAGACCGTGCCTTTGAACAAGCCAAGGATATGGATGCAGCAGTTGCGCATATTGACTCGCGTCTAACGCCATACAAAGACCAATTTTATCGTGAGGTAACGCGCGACGACATTATGCGTTTGATGGAGATAAAAATGGGCCGCATCTTAAAGTTTAATAAAGATAAGGCAGAGGAGATGATAGCCCGCATGAACGACGAAGTGGCACGCATTAACCGCGACCTCAACAACATGATAGAGGTTACAGCCAATTGGTTCCGCCTCATTCGCGACAAGTATGCAGCACAATATCCTCGTCGCACAGAGATACGCTCGTTCGACAATATTGAGGCAAGTAAGGTTATTGAAGCTACCGAAAAACTCTATATTGACCGCGAAAACGGCTTTATGGGCACAGGCTTGAAAAAGGAAGAATTTGTTGAAAACTGTTCGCCTATCGACGATGTCATAATCTTCTATCGCGATGGCACCTATAAGGTCACTCGTGTACAAGATAAAGTGTTTATAGGCGAAACCGAACGTTCTAAGAAAGAACGAAAAAAGAAGGTTGAAATCATACACATAGCTGTTTTTAAGCGTGGAGATAAACGTACCATCTACAATGTGGTGTATCGAGATGGAGCAACCAATTCGTGCTTTATCAAACGTTTCAACGTTACGAGCATTCTCCACGACAAAGAGTACGACCTAACGCTTGGCACTCCTGGTAGCAAGGTGCTATACTTCACAGCCAATCCCAATGGCGAGGCAGAAGTTATTAAGGTAACGTTCCGTCCAAATCCGCGTCTTAAACGCATCAGTATGGATAAGGATTTTGGCGAAGTCCTCGTGAAAGGACGTGCATCAAGAGGCAATTTACTCACACGATTAGAGGTTCATCGCATCACTCTCAAGGCTCATGGTGCTTCTACTTTAGGCGGACGCAAGGTATGGTTCGACCACGATGTGCAACGCCTCAATTACGATGCTCGTGGCCAATATTTGGGCGAGTTCCACACCGACGATGTGGTGCTTGTTGTTCTTGAAAGTGGAATGTTTTACACCACCAACTTCGACCTCAACAACCATTATGAGCCTACTGGTATCATGCGCATAGAGAAATTCGACCCTCATAAAGTGTGGACTGCTGTGCTCTTTGACGCCGATCAGCAAAACTTTCCTTATGTAAAGCGCTTTAATTTTGAACGTTGTTCGCAAGCGCGTATGCAGAGTTTTATGGGCGAAAATTCGCGTTCACATTTTGTATTGCTTAGCGACAATGTCTACCCACGATTGCAGATAACTTTTGGTGGAGCCGACGCTTATCGCGACCCAATGGAGGTGGATGTAAGCACCTATATAGGCGTTAAGAGTTTCAAGGCCAAGGGCAAGCGACTCACCACTTGTACTGTGGATAAGATAGAAGAACTTGAGCCATTGCGTTTTCCCACCCCCGCTGATGAGGCTAAAGAAAATGCCGAGGATGAAGATACAATTCAAACCTCTGCCGAGGAGGATGAAGCTGTGCAGAGCCCCACATTATTTGACGAAGAAAACAACAACTAAAGCATATAAAAAAAGTGATAAAGCTAACTAACATACACAAGGCCTTTGGCCCTTTAGAGGTGTTAAAAGGCATTGATTTAAATATCAATCCTCATGAGGTGGTGAGCATTGTTGGCCCTAGTGGAGCTGGCAAAACCACTTTGTTACAGATTATGGGTACGCTCTATAAGCCCGACCAAGGCAGCGTAGAGATTGCTGGGCAGGATGTGCTACGCCTTTCGAGCAACAAACTTTCACAATTTAGATGCGAACATTTAGGTTTCGTCTTTCAGTTTCATCAACTCTTACCTGAGTTTTCAGCGCTCGAAAACGTGATGATACCAGGCATGATAGCTCGCCGCAATAGTAACGAAGTAAAAAAGCGCGCATTAGAGTTGCTTGACTTTATGGCACTTGCCGACCGTGCATCGCATAAGCCTGCAGAACTTTCGGGCGGTGAAAAACAGCGTGTAGCCGTGGCACGTGCACTTATGAATAATCCCGATGTTATACTTGCCGACGAACCATCGGGAAGTCTTGACACTCATAATAAAAAAGAACTACACCAACTCTTCTTTCGCTTGCGACAAGAGTTAGGACAGACCTTTGTTATTGTTACTCACGATGAGGAACTTGCATCGCTCACCGACCGCACCATACATCTTGTTGATGGGGTGGTAGATGCCGAAAAATCCTCCATCTAAACATTTTATATCATGATACAACTTGGCAATTATAATACACTGCGCATCACCCGCTTTACCGACCATGGTGCTTACCTTGACGGAGGCGACTTAGGCGAAATCCTTATGCCTAAAGCCTATGTAGAGCGTAGCATGCATGTTGGCACAGAGGTAAATGTGTTTGTTTACCTCGATCAGAGCGAACGGCTTGTTGGTACGCTTGAAACGCCATTGGCGCGTGTTGGCGACTTTGCTTTCTTAAAGGTGGCATGGGTAAACGAGTACGGAGCTTTTCTTGACTGGGGCTTGATGAAGGACCTCTTTGTGCCTTTTCGCGAGCAGAAAAAGCCCATGCAGCAGGGGCGTTCTTACCTGGTTCATATCCACATCGACCAAGAAACGCAGCGCATTGTGGCTTCGGCTAAGGTAGAACGTTACTTGCAACCCGCCTCTTCCACACAGTATCACAAAGGGCAGGAAGTCGAAATCGTTGTGCAGCAAAAAACGCCATTAGGATTTAAAGTAATCGCTGATAACCAATGTGCTGGGCTGATATACGATAGCCAAATTTTTGAGCAAGAGCCACATGCAGGTGATGTGCTCTCGGCCACAATCGTTAAGGTACGCCCTGACGGAAAGCTCGACCTCTCGCTTCAGCGCATAGGCAAGGGGCGTTTTCGCGACTTTGCCGACCAACTACTTCACGAACTGCGCTCAGAGGGTGGAACGTTGCCTTTCTCCGACCACTCATCTCCCGAGGACATCCAGCAACGTTTTGGTGTAAGTAAAAAAACGTTCAAAAAAGCTGTGGGAGTCCTCTACAAGGAGCATAAAATAAGTATTAATTATGACACTATAAGTCTTGTAAAGTAAGGGGACTATAAGACACAGTTAATAAATCTAAACGATATGAATATTTATTTGTCCCCACTCTTGCAAAATCCAATGATATATGTTATCTTTGCAATGCAATAATAAGGGATGATGTACTAATATTCTGTGATAGGTTTCAAAAAAATATAGGTTCATCTATTCCTTTATCATAAAAGATAGTTTTTTCATCTCTATATAAGTTCTGTGTGCCAATGATAAGTTGTGAAATTTGTCATTGGCTTTTTTATTTGTTCTAATAAACCTTGCTTATTTCAATATTTATTGCCACTTTAGCGTTTATAATCAACCTTAATAAATCAATCACATGAAGTTATTCTACTTTTTACTTCCTCTTTCGCTCCTGGTAACCTCTTGTTCAGACGATGTTACCGAAAGCGTACAACAACCGCAAACTCCTACCTCTTCTTCCACTTCCATGCTCTCGCCCGAGGCTATATTCCCCACTTCTGATGGTTCTACATTGCTGAGCACTACACATGCTAGAGCAGCGTGGCAAATATTGGGTAAATTTGATCCTAATCGTGCATTAGACATGAGCCAATTGCAGATAACAGATGGACAATTGACAGAAATCAAACAATTTGTAGACGAGCATTTTAAGGCCACCACTCAGTACGACACCTATCGTAATATCTTTAAGTGGATATGTAGTAACATTAAATATGCGTATGATGGCGATGCCTATCTTGACCCATACGACGTATTTGTACACAAGCGCTGCGTTTGCCAAGGATATGCCAATTTGCTCAAAACCATGTGTTATACACAAGGCATACCATGCCTCATTGCCAATGGTATGCTCAGCACATTGGGTGGTCATGCATGGAATTACGTTTATACAGATGGCGAATGGTATGTAAGCGACCCAACAAACAACAATCAGTACAAAGCATCAGCCTACACCTCGTATCAAAACAAACTCATTCCGCAACAGTTTGACGTAATACTTTTTGAGGACGACCATTTTAAATATAGCTTCTATAACAAGCAAATCAATGTGGCAGAAGTAAAGCCAACAACCGATTCCTATGTTGTAGTACCATTCGGCACAAATGGTTTGCGCATTACATGCTTCTTCCCTCAAACAAAGTTGCCCGAAAATGTTGAAACACTCTATATTGGAAGCAACATAAGTTCGTTTAGTGACTATCCAGAAGGGCTAAACTCCTTGACCCCAAATCTTCGTGAAGTGGTTGTTGATAGCAAAAACTCTAAGTTTATGTCGTATAAAGGCGTAGTTTATCAGCGTCCAAGTAGCACCACACCTTACTTTATCCCAGCTGGTATTCGCCGTCTCGAACTGCGTCCCATGCGTGTGATGGAGAAAAATGTTGTTTCGTGGCTTAACAATGTCGAAGAGATAGTCATTGCACAAGGCACCACCCGCATAGAGGACTATGCCATCGAGGGATGTCCCAATCTTAAGCGTGTTTATGTGCCCGAATCAGTCACTTACATTTCCCCAAATGCATTCTATAATTGCGGCGATCCAGAGATAGTACGTTTCACAACGGGTATTACAGAAGTAACTCGTTGATAAAAAAGAAAAATCCTATATTTGCAACATAAATAAGGAGCAGATAGTCTATCTGATTCAACTATGCTACAGACTGAAGAACGATATATAAGTTTGCTAACCGACTTTGGCTTTAAACGCATCTTTGGTACCATTCCCAATAAAGACCTACTTATCAACTTTCTTAATTCTTTGTTCAATGGCGAACAGGTGATTAAAGATGTTAAGTATCTCAATAGTGAGAATGTAGGCGACGTGTATGCAGAGCGCAAGGCCATATTTGATGTGTACTGCGAAAACGAACATGGTGAGAAGTTCATCGTAGAAATGCAAAACGCCTACCAAGCGTATTTCAAAGACAGATCGCTATACTACTCCACTTTCCCCATACGCGAGCAAGCTCCTAAGGGTGCTGATTGGAACTTCAAACTTGAGCATGTATATGTCGTGGCACTTTTAAACTACGACATGAGCGACCCCGCATTTTCAGACCAAACTATAAACCACGACATAGGTCTACTCGACAAGCATACACATCGTGTTTTCAACGACAAGCTAACTTTTAAATACATCGAAATAGCCAAGTTCAACAAAACGATAGAACAACTTGACTCTAACTACGACAAGTGGCTCTACGTTTTGCGCAACCTCTCACGCCTTGACCGCCAACCCAAGCGACTGCAAAATGCAGTGTTCGATCGCCTATTCTCCGAAGCCGAAATAGCTAAGTTTACAAAGACAGAATTGCGTGAATACGAGAATAGTTTAAAGGCCTATCGTGACATCAAGAACTCTCTTGACTCAGCTGAGGAGAAAGGTCGTGCCGAAGGACTCGCTGCTGGTCGTGCCGAAGGGCTCGCTGCTGGTCGTGCCGAAGGGCTTGCTGCAGGCCGTGCCGAGGAGAAAACCTCTGTAGCAAAAAAACTGTTAGCCCTTGGAGTCCCCATAAAGCATATTGCCGAAGCAACCAATCTCACAATAGATGAAATCGAGGAACTGCAACATTAAAAATTAAGTTAAAGTTTCAATCTAACTGATATAACTATGCTACAGACTGAAGAACGATATTGCGAGAACAGTTTAAAGGCCTATCGTGACATCAAAAACTCTCTTGACTCAGCTGAGGAGAAAGGTCGTGCCGAAGGATTTGCTGCAGACCGTGCTGAGGAGAAAGCCTCTGTAGCAAAGAAACTATTATCTCTTGGAGTTCCCATAAAGCATATTGCCGAGGCAACAAATCTCACAATAGATGAAATTGAGAAACTGCAATATTAAAAATTAAGTTGAAATTTCAATATAATCAAGTAAATCTCTATTGCCATTGTCCTATTACGGTGGTATTTATAAAAAAGACTTTATAACAACACATGTCACTACCCACTAAAAAATACCTCCTTTTTTCGCTCTTTTTATTTACAAATACTCGTGCTAAGGCTATGCGCTCTTTTTGGACTAACGATAGCATAATATCTCCTATCGATAGCCTATCTTCTTCTCCAAAAGAACACAATTTGGCAGAAGCTACTGTAACAGCCACCCGGTTGGTGTTTGTAACAAAAAAAGATACGGTGGTTTACGATATGGATGCTCTTGGAGCCACTAAAGGTGATATGTTGCAAGACATGATAGGCCGTATGCCAGGACTTGAAATGAAAAATGGAAGCCTTTATTATCGTGGCAAGGTGGTGAACCGGCTGTTAGTAAATGGCACCGACTTTAAACGAGGAGATACTAAAAAAGCACTCGAAAATCTGCCCGCTTATATCATCAAAAACGTTAAGGCATACGAAGATTTGACAGATGAGACAAAGGTGACAGGGCTTGACGATGGTACGCGCGAACGCGTGGTTAATGTGATACTCAAAAAAAAGTATTTAGGCTCATGGACGGGCAATGCTGATATAGGACAAGGCACAGACCACCGCTGGCTCTACCGTGGATTTGCCAACACGTTTACCCAACATTCGCGTGTGAGTGTGTATGGTGGGTTTACCAATACGGCGCAGTATCAAAGCGTAAGTGGAGATGGCGATTGGAGCGAAAATGGAGGTGCTGGCAGTTCGAGTGGCGATACGCGCTATATGCAACCTGGCATGTCGTATATGTGGAATAATGGTAAGGAACGCAACAAATCGGGGTATGTTATGATAGATGGTTCGGCTAGTTGGGACTATCGTGGACACAACGACCACCGATTTGAAAATAATGAAACTTTTCTCGACGATGGCACAACCCGTACCGATATGACCAATACGCATTCTAAAAACGATGAACGTATATGGAATGTTGATTTTTCATTATCATGGCAACCAACGGCACGCACCCACATTGATCTTCGTCCGCAATATAGCTATACCGATTACGTTGAACGCCAAAGCGTACAGAGCGGACAATGGAATCAAAGTTTTAGCAATGCCGAAGCCTTCTGCTCGCCCCTCGACTCATTATTAAAGTATGCGCCAACGGGTTGGCCCATCGGCGAGGGTAGAGCCAATATGCTCACACGTCAAGAAGGTGATAGCAAGCAAGGCTCTCATGCTGTTTCTAACTGGCTATACGTTACCCATAAACTATCCGACAATAATTGGCGCCTATCCTTGCGCAATAGTATTTATTATACTTATCGCAACAACAAAAACTATTCGCTCAATAGTTATCAGCAATATCAAGCAAGTCAGGTGGCAGTAGATCCTCTTTACAATCGCTATACGCAAACCAACGCCCACGACTTCAGCCTACAAAATTTTATTGACCTCAATGTGCCTCTACCCATATTTCAAACCATGCGTTTTACGTATGGCACAACGCTTTCGCGCAATCATAGCAATGCCAATGCATATCGTTTGGAGCGATTGGGAGGCCAGTTTGCCGATTTTGATGCCTACTTGCAGGTGTTGGGACTTTTGCCTGCTACCGATAATTGGCAGCAGTTGGCACGCGATGAAGAACAAACCATTAATTCTTTGCAATTAAGTCGCCGCCATTGGTTTGAAAATCAGTTGCAATACAATAATAAGCACGGCCTTACCATCTCTCTTCAAAACACATTCCGTTTGGTTTACGACCGCTTAGATTATATCAAAGGGCAATATACCCCCTTACATCCTCAGCGTCATGCCACAGAATATTACTTAGGATTGAATGCCCGTTGGCAAACCGACTCTATAGGTACATTTACGCTTAGTTACAGTTACAACACAGATAATCCCACTTTGTTGCAAACTATTACTTTGCCCGATAACAGCAATCCGTTGAGTATAAGCTATGGTAATCCCAATTTACACAAAAAGCACAACAACCAACTAAATGCGGGCTATGAGTGTAGTTTTAAACATGGCCAAATGCTTTCGTTGGGCATTACCATACAACGCACCACTAACATGATAACATCGCGCCAAACTTACAACAAATTAACTGGTGTTACCATATCAGAACAAGTAAACCTTGGGCAAGGACTATGGGGCGTTTCGCCAAACTTAAGCCTTGCTACACCGCTCGATAAAAAACAACACATCACTTTAAACATAAGCAACTATTATAATTGGAACAACCAACCGCAGTATGCCATTGCTACTATGGGAACATCTGTGTTGTATAGCCGCCGCTTGCACAACTTTTATAGTATACAAAATCTCAACTTCCGTTTCGATAAGTTTGTAGCCGAAATGGGGCATACTTTGATGTTCGCTTCCGACAAGATGAATAATCCTGCCAACAAGCGCTCCACCTCTTATGCCACCATATTACAAGCTACCGCGCAATATACGCTACCGTGGAACATGGACGTAAAGAGCAGTGTTTATTCCACCTATCAACGCAATGGCTCATCGCTCATTGAGCGCCCATGGCATACGGTGTGGAACCTAAGCATCACACAATCTTTCTTGCGCAACAAAGCCTTAGCATTAAAGGCTGAGGCTAGCGACTTGCTTAATCAACGAGCGCAAACATGGAGTTATGTAGACACAAATAGTCGTTCTTCGGGTTGGTCGCAATCAGTGGGGCGGTTCTTTATGTTCCACCTCATCTATCGCTTTAGTACAAAAAAATGATGAAAATACAGAGATTTTAATCTAAGCGCTTGCATTATGCATTTTGCCCAAAATGTAGATCATAGCTCAAAGTTTTATCAAATCCACCAAAAACTTCATTTTTTTTATTTTTCGTATTTTCTTGATTATCAGTCACTAATGCATTTTGTCTAAAAAAAACTCAAAAATTTCTTTTAAAAACATTTGGTTATATCAGAA
>DJEH01000041.1 GCA_002431845.1 Prevotellaceae bacterium UBA5903
ACAAACGCCTTGCGCTTTGGCCGCCGCTTGGAGGTGGGACACGTTATTACCGATGAACCAGGCATCTATTTCATACCCGATCTCATCGACGATTGGCAAAAGAATGGCACTAATGCCGACTTCCTCAACTTTGATAAAATCAACGAATACCGCGACTTTGGTGGCATCCGCATTGAGGACGATGTGCTCATTACTCCCACAGGTTGCCGCTTCTTGGGTAAAGAACGCATCCCCTACCACACCGACGATGTGGAGCGCTTTGTACAAGAACACCAAGAGGAATCGCCCATCATTTACTAATGTGACATCACACATTAAAGTCACAGCATAATATATTATCTAAAAACAATAAATTAAAACAAATGAAAAAAACTCTCCTCATCGCAGCAACTCTATTGTTTATGCTGCCAGGAAGCATGGCTGCCAGCAACAAAAAGAAGGCTGCACAACCTAAAAAGGACGAAATTACCTTTACCACAATCAAGGCTAATCCTATCACTTCAATCAAAGACCAAAACCAAAGTGGTACATGCTGGGCATACTCTTCGCTCGGTTTCTTTGAGTCTGAACTATTGCGCATGGGCAAGGGAACTCACGACCTTTGCGAGTCGTTCCTCGTTTACAATACTTACATGGACCGTGCCGACAAAGCTATCCGCACACATGGCGATGTAAGCTTCTCACAAGGTGGCTCATTCTACGATGCTGTTTACTGCTTGAAGAACTATGGTATGGTGCCTCAGACAGCAATGCCTGCTCCTGGCACACTCTACGGCGATAGCCTCTTCAACTTTAACCAACTTGATGCCGTAACCTCGGCTTATGTTTCGTCTATCGCTAAGGGTAAACTCAAAAAGATTTCGCTTACCTGGAAGAAGGACCTCTCTAACATCTATAAGGACTACTTTGGCGAATTGCCTACAGAAGTAAAGGCTGAAGATGGTAAAACCTACACTCCAAAGACCTATGTTACAGACTATCTTGGCCTAAACATGGACGACTATGTATCGCTTACCTCTTACACTCACCACCCCTTCTACTCAAAGTTTATCCTCGAAATTCAAGACAATTGGCGTTGGGCAGAAAGCTACAACTTGCCTCTCGACGAGTTTATGACAGTGATGGATAGTGCCGTAAAACAAGGCTACACCTTTGCATGGGGTGCCGACGTTACAGAAGACTACTTTGGTCGTCGCAATGGCAAGGACTATGCTTACGTGCCTAAGAACCTTAAGGTGCGCGACCTCACAGGGTCTGATGCTGCACGTTGGGGTGGCACAATCAGCACTGGTGCACAAGTGCCCTCAAACGATGAATTGACTATCACACAAGACCTTCGCCAACAAGCATACGACAATTGGGAAACTACCGACGACCACGGCATGGTTATCTATGGTCTTGCTAAGGACAACAATGGCCGCGAATACTTTATGGTAAAGAACTCATGGGGCGACTACGGCAAGTATCATGGCATTTTCTATGCCTCAAAAGCATACGTAGCTTACAAAACCATGAACATCCTTATCAACAAAAAAGCCATCCCTGCTAACATTGCTAAAAAGCTTGGCATTAAATAAGTAAGATTTTCTATTTCTGTGAGCCATTTACTCATAGTAAAAGCATAAAAGAGCCGACCTCAACAATGCGTGAGGTCGGCTCTTTTTAGGTTTATTGAAGCAAATAATTGTGGCTTATTCCTTTGCCCCACTATTAATCCATTCCTTAAGCAACTTAAGTTTTTCGGCGTCTGTAACCATAATTTTAGAGTGGTCGTACTTCCATTTATTATCAAGGCTGATGTCGGTAGAGAGCGCTTCATAAAGCACACTATTGTCGGCATCGCCTGGAGTAACACGGTTCTTGCCGCTCACCTTAGCCGAAGGTACATTAACTAACTGGCTATAGCTATGCCCCTCGTTAAGATTGAGCGATGCCGCCCACTGGCTACCACTATGACAATGTGCACATTGCTTATCAAACAGATTGGTTTGTAAATACGAGAGCATACCCACTATCTTTACAGGCTCGGTAGGAGTAACCATGATGGTATCCGAAGAGGTTGTTGCAGGTGCGGTATAAAACGTGAGAACACGCTTGCGAATGCTATTGATAACACACACTTCGAGTTTGGTTACATCATCTGGAATACCAGCAAGTTCCATCGATACATGACCATCCTTGTCGGCCTTAATATCCTTAGATATTTCGGCATACGTACCATCGTCGGTAAATCCAGCAAACGACACTGTATAGCCATTGGGCCATTGGTCGAGCCCTGTGATGTTGGCTTCAAGTTTGGCTACACGACCTTTCTCGTTAAGATCGCGCACCTTCTCTGGTATGCGCCCCTCGTCGCACGAGGCAAACAAGAGTGCACCACAGAGTAAAGCACTTAATGTATATTTCATATTTTATAATACAAAAATCATTCGTTAAACTTTAGAAGCAGTATTGCAACTGTACGGTAGCTGAATGGGTGGCAAGACCCAAGTTGTCGTTATCGCGGTCAAGCTGGTTGTCGTGGTTTGTACGGCCAATGTACTGATACATGGCTTGCAACTTGAGGTTGCAGCCTTTGAAGAAATAGTTCACACCTACTGCAGGCATGTTGAGGAAGCCATCCTTGCTTGTGCTGTTACGATTCATAAAGTCGTAGCGTGCAGCAAGTTGCACACGGGGAGCAACAAAGTATCCGGCCTGAACATAACCACCAAGATAGTTGTAATGTTCGCTTATCTTTTGGCGTTTAGTAAAACCTACGTTCATCCAATAAGCCTCGCCAGCAAAGTACCAACGATTGTAGAGCATAGCAAACTCAAGTCCCATACGTGCATCATTGGTGCTCTCGCTTTCGCTCTCCACATTCATTGAACCCGAAAGGCCAATGAGCATCTTGCGTTCGTGGAGCAAGTTGGGATTGCCTTGAGTAGAAGGCATCACGCCCCAAGGCATATAAGTAAGGCGTCCGGCATAGAGCAACGAAGGGATATGCCAATCGTCGCTAAGCGTTTTGCTTGCAGTATTTACGCCAGAACCCGTACCATTAAATAGGCCCAATTCATAACCAAAGCGGTCTTTTACAACACCGTGAAGCTCAACACCAAGGTCGAAGCCTGTGCTCATTGATGGCGTTACAGCATTGAGTACATAGGGCATAATGGTAGATGTGGTGAGCGATGTAGGCAGTTGGGGGAAGAGTGTTTCGCCCAATGTGGTGAGATAAGCATGCGAGAATGGGGTTTTGAACTTACCCACACGCAACTGTAAAGCTTTTTTAAATGCTACATCAAACCATGCTTGTTGCAACAAGTTGCCACCACTTTTAGCTGCATTGAGCGAGAGGTTAAACGATATTTTGCCAAAGGCCTTACCCGTAAAACCAAGTATGGCATTGGGGATGGCAAAGCCTGAATTTTCAACGTTATCTTGGTTGTATGCCTTGTCAAGACCTTCATCATCATACCAATTGAAGTTGCCACTTGTTTGTACAAGCATGTAGGGTTTAAACACAAAGTCGCCCTTCTTGCTCTGAATAACAAAGCCCTTGCTACCTGCCAATGATACCACACCATTGTCGGTGTCGAGGTCGATGGGTTGATACTTAATCTTTGTGTCCTTGCTTTTATTTTGGTGTTGTTCTGCTTCGGTAGCATCGCTGTTAGAAGTTTCAACAGTTTGAACAGCAGTTGCCTCTGCATCGTGGTTATTTACAGTCAAATTGTCTGCATGAGCAGAGAGCGAAGTGGCTGCAACGAGTGCAGAAAGTGTGATTATATGACGTTTCATTATGTATTATTCTTTTAATTAAATGATTAAATTACAATGATTCCAAAAATTTAATAAGAGCGTCGCGGTCTTTCTTTTGCATTTTCTTAAAAATGTTCTTCGAAGCTTCGCCTTCGCCTCCATGCCACATGATAGCCTCAACAAAGTTGCGTGCACGACCATCGTGAAGGAAGTAAGTATGCCCATCTACCTTGCGCTGCAAGCCTATACCCCAAAGCGGAGTAGTGCGCCATTCGTTGCCACGTGCCATGCCGCTACAGTAGTTGTCGTTGAGTCCTACACCCATTATTTCAGAGCCCATATCGTGGAGCAAATAGTCGGAGTAAGGGTGAATGGTTAAACCACCAAGCCAAGGAATATGAGTGCCGTTGAGCAAGGTAGAGCCCGACTTTTTGGTGTGTAAAGTGGTTACATGGCACAAATGGCATTTGGCTTTATAGAAGTTTTGTTCGCCTATGCTCACCATCTCACGTTCGGTGATTTGTTTGTCGCCATATTGTACCATTTGTGTGGTAGAACCCAAGCGTCGTGCAGGCACACCCAAACATTGCATATAGAGGTCTACGTCTTCCATAGCTTTAGTAGACACATCCAAGCGGTTTGAGTAGCACAAGCCCATCATGCTACCATAGATTTGTTGCATCTGCCCCTCGCACACTTCTTCGGGGAAACGGCTGTTGGTAGCACCCATATCGCTTGAGAAACCAAGTTCTACGGTAAGGTCAAGGTGTTGTGCTTTATTGCCCGAAACACCAATGCCCGTTACGCCTTTTTCTGTAATGTAGTTGCAGCGTCCGCTAATGCCATATTCAGGATAATTGCTCTTAGCTGCAAGTGCTTCAAGTTCTACAGGGTCGAGTGCCATCATGGGACCCATACCAACATGACGTAGTGGCTGACGTACAGAAATGATTAAATCTTCGGGTTTAACTGCATCGGCAATAGGTTCTCCATAGTTCTTTAAGCCGTTGGTATACCACTCTGTTATGCGATACTCGGGATAGGCAAGTTGGTATGCTTCACCATCAGGAAAGCTAAAGTCTTGTGTATGCCATTTTACTTTTAGCTTGCCCTCGGCCTTCATCTCAACCTTATTGCCATCGCGGTCGGTGTAGGTGCCCTGCACGCATTGGTCGTGGAGCACACGACCATAGTCGGGGAAGAAGGAGCCGTTTTTACGCGTAATATAAATAAGACCTGAAGTAAAACCAGTTCCGCCAGATACTTGTACAAAACCATCTTTATCGGCTTTCGACACATCGTAGTTGGTCCAAGTAGAAGGGGCTGTACGTCCGGTAGTCATGTGGCAGCTACGGCATGAAAAACCAGCATAAAGCGGCCCAAGGCCACCTGCTTGGTTGTCCTTGCCGCTTGGTATAGCGTTGTCATAAAGCGTATTGCCGGCATTAAAGCGCGACATATATTTGCCAGAAACCCAATCGGCCTCTATATCGTAGGCTGTGGATGAGTTTTTAAATATAGTAGATATGTCGGCAGAGAGTGCATAACCCTCTGGCACATTGATATCACTTACCACTATGCCATCATCGTCTGAGCATGCGGCGAGCGACAACAAGCTACCGAATATCAATGAGTATTTAATTATCTTATTTGCCATAATGTTTGATATATTTTATATCGCACAGAAGGAGCAAAGGCTTTTTACAGGCCTTTACTCCTATATAAGTTCTTAATATGCTTGTATACTCCGTTTCATAACACAAAGTAATTGCACATTAGTACATTGACTAAAGTAGTTATTAAGTAAGTGTCAAAAGTATATGAATTAATTTTGACTACCTACTTATTTAATAGTACGAGCTTTACCATCTTTAAAGATAAGGAACTCGAGTGTGTGGAAACCACGTACGTTTTGAGCAGACTCAGTTACGTTGCCATCATCGCCAGTTTCTTCAATATCAGCCCACTTCTCAGACACTAAGATATTCTTAATACCTTCAGCATCGAGAGGCCAAGAGTCCATGTTGGGGTCAAGACCAAGCTCGTCTACAGGACCAAAGAGGAATGCTTCGCTTGTTTCCCAAGGCTTACGAGCATCTAACCAAGCTTGTGCACATGCTTCGAAACCTTCGTTTGTAGGATTCTTTTGGAAGGCTACCACTGTGTTGTAAAGAGTTGCATTCTTTTCGCTCAACTCTTTGTAAGTAGGCACTATGATGTTATCAACAAAGTTGTTGATGATAGCTTGCTTAGTGGCATCATCCAATTTGATAGCCTCATCTTTAAGGTTGGTTGTTTCGCCTTCCTTATCGCCTTCTTCAGTTTCAATTTCACCAAGAATTTTCTGCAATTTTTCGCAAGCTTCCATTGCAGCTACAGTTTGTGCAGAACCGATGTGACTGCGGAAAGGCTGAACAATAGCTTGTATGGCATCCTTAGCTTGATAGATGTAATCTCTTACCTTGCGGTCGAGTGTTGGGTTAGCCACAGCCATTGCGCTTGCTAAAGAATTTGCTGCTACAGAGTCGGCTGTATATACGTCGCGTGTGCCATAATAAGCGTTGCGAATTGAGTTGATGTTGTTGGTATAGTCATCGCGTGAGTGCCAGCTATACCATGATTCAACTGCGAGCACTGCATTAGCCTCGTCGCCATCTTGCCATTTTTGGTAGGGGTCGCCAATCTTTGAAGAACCAACCTCATTGGCAATCTCACCCATCTTTTCAACCATTTCCTGGATGCAGTTATCTACATCTGAATAACCAGTTCTTGCATCGTGGTTCTTAAAGAAGTTTGCATAAGAATCGCCTTGTGCTACGTCGGCACCATTCTCGTGCTTGGTGTATTGAGTAGCCCATTGGTTGTAGAGGTTGTTGGCATCGTTCTTCAAGAGGAGAGCTGTGTGTGCCATGTAGTTGCCCCACTGCTTAGCATTGCCAGAGTTGTACTCAAGATTTACAGCCTCTTCTTTAAAAGGATCGGGATCATCGTTGCTGCATGACGAAACAGTCATTGCTGCTACGGCTAAAAGAGAGCCGAACAAGATTGTCTTTTTCATTTTGTTTATTGTGTTATTAGTTTAATATTGCTATTTATAGTAGTTGCGTTGTACTTGCAGTTGATTATTAAGTAGGTATTCAAAAT
>DJEH01000062.1:0-4002 GCA_002431845.1 Prevotellaceae bacterium UBA5903
GCGCTTGCTTTTCATAAACCCCCGCATTGCCCAAATGTTTGCCTTTCCATCCACACTGCTCAATCATCCATCCAGCAGGTATTTTCACGCCATTAGGCATTAAGTAATGCGGCATTTGCGGGTATTTGCTAAGCAGTTCCTTAAACTTGCCTTCGTCTACAATAGGGTTCATAAAGAACGATCCTGCGCTACCCACCTCGCTTGGTTCTGGCAATTTGGCCTTTCGCACAGCTATTATCACATTGCGCAATTGACGAGCAGTTAGAGTATTTATTGCTATATTATTAGCTTGCAAAGCCTTTTGTATACCACCATATTCAAGGTCGGGATTAAAGTTTTTATTTAACGCATAAACCACATGCGTTACAATATACTTTCCACGCAATTGATGCTTAAACACGCTACTTCTGTAAGCATATTCACACTCATCGTTTTCGAAGATGCGTTGTTTACCTGTAGCCACCTCAATAGTCTCTACCTTATCAATAAATTGCTGAGCCTCCACTCCGTAGGCGCCTATATTCTGCACAGCACTTGCACCCACTTCGCCAGGAATATAAGATAAGTTTTCAAGACCATAATAATGATTTCTTACACAATAGTCTACCCAATCATCCCACACATACCCTGAACCTACACGTAGGTACACTTTGTTCTCGTCGGAACATATCACCTCGCAATCTTTTATTTGCGAGTGTAGCACTATACCATCAAAATCGTGTACAAAAAGCAGGTTGCTACCTCCGCCTATTTGCAGCCAACGTTTGCCACAAATAGAGGGCAGGATGTCAAGGAGTTCGTTCATCGACGAATACTCTATAAATTCATCACACTTCGCGTCAATGCCAAAAGTGTTGTAGTGAAGTAGTGAATGCATCATATACTATTTATAATTTTTATAATAAGCTTTATTTTCACTCTAATTGCAAAGCTATACGCACCTAATTTTCAAGACGTTCAAGCATCCAGGTTTTTCCTTTACGAATAAACGTAAGTGAACATCCCATTCCGCCCGACTGACTGCATATCATGAGGACTCTGCGTTTAGCGTCGCCATAACCTTGTCCATAGTTTATGTTTGTAATTGTACCCTTAGGCAACGACGGACGATAGTCTGGCCATTGTATCACATCAAGCAATCCCTCTATGTCTTGAAAGTTTTCGTAATCGTAGGTCTTAAACTTGAAGGGGTTGCACACGTGTTTTCGCTGGAAAGCCATATCCGACGAAAAACGAGCATAAAACTCGTAAAAGTCGCTATTTATGTTTTTACTAAAGTCATGGTTTTGCAAACTTGTCAGCATCCATCTACCCTCTATTTTGTCAAATAGATACTGTTTTACGCGTTTTTTATTAAGATATACCCACTCTACCGTTACATGATGCAACGAGGTATCTTTCTCTGCTTTGATAGAGCGAGCATTGTCAAAAATCATGGTATAAACATCTTGCTTCATATACAAGTGATCTGTTTTCCAATCTTTTTGAGCTATGGGATGATTTACGCCATCTACAAAGTTTGGCAATGGGAATACCGTACGCTCACGCTGAAAACGCGGTATGCGCATATATGAATAGATAAAATCATCAAACAATCCGTCTGCAGCCTTCGGGGGGTCGGGAATACTGTCACCTGGTTCTTTAATCGTTTTTGTTGCAACACTGTCTGCCTTTGCAACTGCAGGATCGGCTGGTTTGTTTTTCTGACATGCCACAACCGACAGTACCACTAAAACGTAACAAAGAAAAACTCTCATCATTTAAAATATTTAATATTCGCACATCTTAACATGCTCTATCTCTTCCAGATAACTGAGGATATAAGAATAGGCTAAATTTGCTTTACCATTTATGTACAAACTCACCTTTTATACCCCTCAAAGAACATGCCAAAACGCACTATTCTGCATAAAAGAACAACAAAAGTAAGGCTTTTCATTGTAAGTAGAACGTATTTGCAAAGAAATATTTATCTTTGCATCAAATAAATAAGCATTTACGCAATGTTAACAGATAAGATTCAATCATTACTCAGCGAGGTTGCAAACCTTCAGGCTTCTGATGCCAAGAGTTTAGAAGACCTGCGCATTAAGTATCTTAGCAAGAAAGGTATAGTAAACGACTTCATGGCAGAATTCCGAAACGTCCCTACTGACCAGAAGCGCGAAGTTGGTATGAAGCTCAACGAACTCAAAACGGCTCTTCAAAACAAGCTTAATGAGCTACGAGCTAACCTTGCAACACAAGAAGAAGACCATAGTGAGCTTGACCTTACACGCACTCCCTACCCTATTGCCTTAGGCACACGCCACCCCTTATCTATCGTAAAGAACGAGATTATTGACATATTCTCGCGTTTGGGCTTTTCTATTGCAGACGGGCCTGAGGTTGAAGACGACTGGCACGTGTTCTCTTCGCTCAACTTCCCTGCAGACCATCCTGCACGCGATATGCAAGATACATTTTTTGTGGAGCAACATCCCGACATCGTGTTACGAACCCACACTAGTTCTGTACAAAGCCGCGTGATGGAAAACTCTAAGCCTCCTATCCGCGTGTTATGCCCTGGCCGTGTTTACCGCAACGAAGCCATATCAGCTCGTGCTCACTGTTTCTTCCACCAAGTAGAAGGTCTTTACATTGACAAGGATGTTAGCTTTACCGACCTTAAGCAAGTATTGCTCACTTTTGCACGCGAAATGTTTGGTCCTGAAACCAAGATACGCCTTCGACCCTCTTACTTCCCATTTACAGAACCAAGTGCAGAAATGGACATCTCATGCAACATCTGCGGTGGCAAGGGTTGTGCTTTCTGCAAACAAACTGGTTGGGTTGAGATTTTAGGTTGTGGCATGGTAGACCCCAATGTGCTCGAAGCCAACGGAATTGACAGCAATATATACAAGGGTTACGCCTTTGGTATGGGCGTTGAGCGTATCACCAACTTGAAGTATCAAGTAAAAGACCTTCGCTTGTTCTCTGAGAACGACGTTCGTTTCCTCGACGAGTTTACGGCTGCAAACTAAACCTATCAGCAAACACCATACAATATTTTTTATAATAAAGAGGGCGTATCAAGTTGATGCGCCCTCTTTTGATTAAAAGATTTGAGGCCTATTAGTTCAATCCTTTAAAAAAGTATGGCGCACAATGTACGTCTTGCCACACTATTTTTTTAAACTTAACCGCCCCACTATATAACAACCTTTGTTCAATTATTCTTACATAAACTGATATAGAGAACACCGCAAAACAAAATATTTAACAAATGAAACAACATGGATATGTGCAGAAGCAGTTTAACATCAAAACCAAACGTTTCTGTCAAACACTTGATCTAAAGGACGACCCCAAACTTATAGCAACATACAAAGAGTTGCATGACAAAGACCATATTTGGAAAGAAATCCTTGATGGCATCAAAGAGGTGGGCATTCTTGAAATGGAGATATACCTGTTAGGAAACCGCTTGTTTATGATTGTTGAAACACCAGAAAATTTTGATTGGAACGAAGCAATGGCAAAACTTGCTAAACTGCCCAAACAAGAGGAATGGGAAGCTCTGACAGGAAAATATCAAAATACAAAAAGCGGAGCTACCTCTTCTGAAAAATGGCAACTTATGGACCGAATTTTTCATCTCTACCAATAGAAACAATTTGCTACGCACGCCCACAAGCATTTGGCCGTTACTGTAACACTCCACTTCAACGAAGTGCAATTTTATAAATATTTTTCGTTGAAGTGGAACGTTTTTGCAACAACGATGTATATAGGGCAAAAACAGAGCTAAAAGCGAACAAACTGAGTAATTATAACATACTACTACAAATGGTACTTTTCCGTAAAATTGACCAACATTTTTTGTACAGATTTTTGCTCCAAATAGAACAAAAAAAGCCTCTTCTGGAGCATCAAATAGGTGTTTTATTCGCTTAAATTCTAGTTTTGACCCTTTGCATACGTGTTCTTAGGGTATAAGGATACGTATCCTTGTAGTGT
>DJEH01000062.1:4123-4436 GCA_002431845.1 Prevotellaceae bacterium UBA5903
CATTACAAAAAGTTTCAAGAATCCATTCTTTTTGAGCACAGAACATAGCGCACAAAAAAAATGGATTCTTGAACAGGCTTTTTAGGCAAAAAAAAGAAAAATTGAACAATATAAGCTAAGTATTCCGAAATAAAAATTATCTTTGCATATACATACAAGTAGGTGTTTAATCATCCCTACAATAATTACCTAATAGCCCATCTATTCAGATAGAATTTTGGAATAATATTACCCTTTTTGCTTAAAGGTGGTTCTATAATTCTACCGTAATTTATTGTACGGTATCAGAAGCGTAACTTTTCTCTGAGAACGT
>DJEH01000062.1:4481-20570 GCA_002431845.1 Prevotellaceae bacterium UBA5903
GGCTCAACAATTAAAGCAAGCTTTATTGTATTCGCCTTGCACCATATTGGGTATGCGGTAGAGGGAGCATAGCAAGCTATGTAACCAAAACTACTTGCAAAAGGACACTTTCAAGATTATGCAAGACACTTGGAAGGACAAAAAAATCTATAACTAGAATTTATAGCCCCACCCTTAAACAATTAAGCAACTATTTATTAATAAGCCGAATATCAATAGCACATACTCCGCGCTCCACAGCATCGACATACATGACCAAACACACAAACAATAAGAATAGAAATCTTGGCAAGACACACCATTTAGCCTGCATGCTAAAATATGCAGGCTTTGCTATGTTGTGCACGATTATGATGGGTATTTTGGGAGCATGCAGCAGCAAAAAGTTTCTGCACGATGGAGAATACGTGCTATCTGAAGTAAAAGTAAGAAGTAACGACAAGCAAATAAAGCCCAACTCAATGAGAGGTTTTCTGAGGCAACAACCCAACAGCAAATGGTTCAACCTATTTAAAGTGCCATTGGGCTTTTACTGCATGTCGAAAGCCGACTCCATCAAAGGGAACAAGGGATTTTCAAAACTACTAAAAAAGATGGGCGAAGCCCCAGTGGTGTATAGCAAAGTTCAAACGGCTTATAGCATACTAAACCTTGAGCAAGCACTTAATAGCCAGGGCTACCTACATGCTAAGGTAGACACTCTGACCGAAATTAAAAAGCATAAACTTAAGCTAACCTATACCCTTGAGCCAGGCTATCATTTCTACATCAAAGGCATACGCTACAACTTTGATAACGAAAAGATGCTGCAAATATACCGACAAGATTCGCTCAAATCGCTCATCAAGCAGGGGCAAGCACTCAACCTTAACACATTGGCAGAAGAACGTAGCAGGATGATAAAAGACTACCACAACAAAGGGTTTTATTTTTTAAATACTGACTATATTTCTTTTGACATCGACACAATAGCTGGCGAGCTTGGGGCTATGGTAACAATGCAAATGAGAATGCCATCGGGCATTGACACTCTACGTGCCTACACCCCACAACATTTCAGACGAATAAATGTGTATCTTGAGAATTTGAATAGCGAAAATAGTAACTCAATAGTTCAAGCATACGACACTATTGCATATAGAGGCATCCATTTCCATCTGAAGGAGAACGCACCTATTGTTAAACGCACTTTTTTATCGCACATCGGTATGCAAGCAGACAGCTTGTATAGCGAAGCTATCTTGCAAAACACTTACAACAATTTGAGCAGTTTACCAGCTGTGAGCTTTGCAACAGTAAAAGTTGCGCCCACCCTTGGCAGCCACAACTCGTTAGACTGCAACATCAACATTATGCCCAACAAGCCCCGCACGATAGGTCTTGAACTTGAAGGCACCAACACTGCTGGAAACTTGGGTGCTGCTGCTGCCCTAACCTATAGCAATCGCAACTTGTTTAAGGGGTCTGAAATGATGTCGCTCAAGTTGCGCGGAGCGTACGAGGCCATCACAGGACTTGAAGGCTACGTTAATCAGAGTTACACAGAATGGAGTGCCGAAGCCAATTTTCGCTTTCCTTCGCTGATATTTCCGCTTATAAATATTGAAACAAAACGTAAACTCAAGGCAACATCGGAGGCCAAGCTTATGTACGACACGCAAGACCGTCCGGAATTTCACCGCCGAGTGCTTACTGGTGCATGGGCATACAATTGGCACCATTCGTCAAATAGTAGATGGCAACACCACTACGACCTACTATCAGTCAACTATGTGTATATGCCGTGGATTTCTGACACCTTCAGAAACGAATATCTAAATGGCGACGATCCCCATTACTCGGTACTGAGATATAGCTATGAAAACCTCTTTATCGTGAAAACTGGCTACAACTTTACCTACAATTCTCTGCGCGATGCAACCAACAGAGCTATTGGTTTGTACCAAACAAACGGATTTCAGATTAAGATGGGATTTGAACTTGCGGGCAACGTGTTGTATGCTTTATCTAAGGCTACTAAGGCCAAAAAAGACAATAACGATAGTTATAATATCTTTGGCATAGCTTACTCGCAATATGCAAAATTCGACTTTGATTTTGCCAAGAGCATTGTTATCAATGAGCGCAACTCTTTGGCTCTTCATGCTGCATTGGGCATTGGCATTCCATATGGCAACTCTACTATTTTACCTTACGAAAAGCGCTATTTTGCAGGTGGTGCAAACAGTGTGAGAGGTTGGAGCGTGAGAGGACTTGGTCCTGGAGCATACAAGGGCAAAGACGGCAAGATTGACTTTGTAAACCAAACCGGAAACTTAAAGTTAGACCTCAATGCCGAATGGCGTACCTACCTATTTTGGAAGTTGCATGGTGCCTTCTTTATTGATGCAGGCAACGTGTGGAACACACGAGCTTATGCCGACATGGACGGAGCACAATTTAAACTCAATAGCTTTTACAAACAAATAGCCGTGGCTTATGGTTTAGGCATACGCCTCAACTTCAACTACTTTATTTTACGCTTCGATGGTGGTATGAAGGCTATCAACCCCTCAGTACCCTCTGGCAGATTGCACTACCCTATTACAAAGCCAAACTTTAGTAGGGACTTTGCCCTACACTTTGCCGTAGGCCTTCCATTTTAAAACAACAAAAGGAGCTTTTGCAACAAAAAATAGCTCTTCCAAAATACATACAACTATCACTCCATGTTAAAATTTATATCGCTCGGATCGGGCAGTTGCGGCAACTGCTACTATCTTAATGCCGATGGCTATGGAATCATTATCGATCTGGGAATTGGTATACGCAATTTTAAGAAACTCTTTTCAAATTACGGACTAACAATTGCACAAATTCAAGCCATATTGGTGACTCACGACCACACAGACCATGTGAAAGCAGTTGGGGCATTGTCGCGCGATTTCCATATACCCGTATACACATCCGAAAAGGTGCACGACTCAATCATGCGCAATCATTTTGTGTCGAAAAAGGTGCCCTTAGACCTACAACACGACATTGTGCGGGGCGAGGAATTTGAATTAGGCCCCTTTAGCATAACCTCGTTTGCCGTGCCACACGATAGTGCCGACAACAACGGATATATCATTAAAACAGAGGGCAAATGCTTTGTGTTGATGACCGACATAGGGCATTTTACAGACGAAATGCCAAGCATTGTTAACCAAGCCACACACCTTGTTATAGAGTCAAACTACGACAAGCAAATGCTCGTTACAGGACACTATCCCTTGCGCCTGCAAAAGCGCATAAGCAACGGATATGGACACATAAGCAATGCAGAGACAGCCGATTTCTTGGCAAAGAATCTCAACCCCAAAATAATCAAAAAAGTGTGGCTATGCCACCTTAGCGCAGAAAACAACTTACCAAGAATAGCCTACAACACCTGCCAGAAACAACTAACTGAAGCGGGTTACATACTCGAAGGAGATGATGCCAATTTACACTTAGAAGTTTTGGCACGTCGCACTCCCTCACTGGTAACAGAACTTGTCTAAACAAGCAATACAATAAAACTATGCTGAAGCAAAGCCAAAAATAGATAACGAATAATCCCGTATTCAAGAAATTTATTATATCTTTGCTTTAACATAAGCGAGTGCAGATGGGATAACCAACACAAAGTTTTATATGTATCACATACATAGTTGCATATAACTCCGTTTTGACACTCTAAACATATCTAACCTCTAAGCATGAATTAAAAGCTATGAAGGAAGAATATAACTTGAAAAAAGTACTTAAAGAACACTTTGGTTTTGACACATTTAAGAATAATCAAGAAGCAATAATACAATCACTTCTTGAAGGTAAAAATGTGTTTGTACTGATGCCTACAGGAGGTGGTAAGTCGCTATGCTACCAACTGCCCTCTCTTATCATGGAGGGTACAGCCATTGTTATATCGCCCCTTATAGCTTTAATGAAGAACCAAGTGGACGCCATAAGGCACATGAGCCAAAACGATGGTATAGCGCATTTTATAAACTCTTCGCTTACTCGCGCACAAACAGAGCAAGTGAAAGCAGACATTAAGAATGGCATTACCAAACTGCTCTATGTGGCACCAGAATCGCTCACAAAGGAAGCCAACATCGATTTCTTAAAAACCATAAAAATATCTTTTTATGCCATAGATGAGGCTCACTGCATATCTGAGTGGGGGCACGATTTCAGACCTGAATACAGAAAAATTAGGTCTATCATCAATACCATAGGTACAGCTCCAGTTATAGCCTTGACCGCTACCGCCACCGAAAAGGTTGCTACAGACATTAAAAAGAACTTAGGCATATTGGATGCTATCACATACAAAAGTTCCTTTAACCGACCCAACCTCTACTACGAAATACGGCCGAAAACAAAAGATATTGACAAGGATATTATTAAGTATATCAAACAAGGACCAGAGCGAAGTGGCATCATCTATTGTCTAAGTCGAAAAAAGGTGGAGGAATTGGCTGAAGTATTAAGAAACAACAACATAAAAGCTGCAGCCTACCATGCTGGACTTGAACCTGCCGTGCGCTCTAAAACGCAAGATGACTTCTTGATGGAACGTATCAACGTTATTGTTGCTACCATAGCTTTTGGTATGGGAATAGACAAACCCGATGTGCGTTTTGTTATTCACTATGACATGCCCAAGAGCCTTGAAGGGTATTATCAAGAAACCGGACGTGCCGGACGCGACAACGGAGAGGGAAAATGCATTGCGTTCTACTCTCGCAACGACTTAAAGAAACTAGAAAAATTTATGGAGGGAAAACCTGTGGCTGAACAAGACATAGGCAAACAACTCCTAAAAGAAACCGCAGCCTACGCTGAAAGCTCAATGTGCAGAAGAAAATTGCTACTGCACTATTTTGGCGAAACATACGACCACGACAACTGCGGTAACTGCGACAATTGTTTACATCCTAAAACTAAAATAGAAGCAAAAGACGATTTGCTGAAAGTACTTGAAGTAATTCTTGCCACCAAAGAGAATTTCCGCGATGACTACGTAAAAGACATCTTGCTTGGCAACAAAACCGAAGAAGTCTGCGCATACCATCACGATGAGCTTGAAGTGTTTGGATGCGGCGAAGATACCAACGAACGCATTTGGAACGCTGTTATCAAGCAAGCCCTTGTCATGAAATTCCTTGACAAAGATGTCAATAACTATGGCGTATTGAAAGTTACTGAAGCAGGGCGCAACTTTTTGAAAAAAACACATTCATTTATGATAACTGAAGACCGCAACTTCGACGAAGAAGCAGAAGCAGAAATGCAAGAAGACTCAGCTTGCACCATTGACCCAGCTCTTTTCAAGATGCTGAAAGACCTACGTAAGGAAATGTCAAAAAATCTTGACGTGCCACCATACGTGATTTTTCAAGACAACTCGCTTGAAGCCATGGCCACTATATACCCACAAACACTTGAGGAACTACAAAACATTCCAGGCGTTGGTGCGGGCAAGGCCAAGCGCTATGGTACAGAGTTTTGCAAACTAATAAAGAAACATTGCGAAGAAAACGATATTGAACGCCCAGACGACTTGCGCATTCGCACCGTTGCAAAAAAATCTAAGATTAAAGTAGGCATTATTCATAGCATCGACCGCAAAGTTGCTCTTGACGACATCGCTATGGTAAACGGCATTGAGTTTGACGAATTATTAGACGAAATCGAAGCTATCGTTTACTCGGGCACCAAAATCAATATTGACTACTTTATACAAGATGTTATTGACGACGACCACGTAGAAGACATCTACCAATATTTTAAAGAAAGCGAAACCGACGATCTTGACGAAGCCTTGGATGAATTGGGAGACGAATATACTGAAGAGGAAATCCGATTGGTAAGAATTAAGTTCATCTCTGAGATGGCTAACTAAGCCATTTTATTCATCTATCTTATAACTATAACTTTATTATGACTGATAATAATATCAACGAAAGTTCTGAAAAGAAGAACCTTAATTTTATAGAACAAATTGTTGCCAACGACCTAAAGGAGGGCAAAAATGGTGGTAGACTGCAAACACGCTTCCCGCCAGAGCCTAATGGTTATCTACACATCGGACACGCAAAAGCTATCTGCATGGACTTTGGTGTGGCACAAAAATTTGGTGGCGTTTGTAACCTACGTTTTGACGATACCAACCCTCAAAAAGAAGATACTGAATATGTTGAAGCCATTAAGCAAGATATTGAATGGCTCGGCTTTAAATGGGGTAACATATACCATGCATCAGACTATTTTCAGAAGTTGTGGGACTTTGCCATCCGCCTTATTAAAGAAGGAAAGGCTTATGTAGATGAGCAAACAAGCGAAGATATTGCAGCTCAAAAAGGCACACCGACACAACCTGGCGTTGAAAGTCCCTACCGCAACAGACCTATTGAAGAGAACCTTGCATTGTTTGAAAAAATGAACTCTGGCGAGGTGGCTGAAGGCGCTATGGTGCTGCGTGCCAAAATTGATATGGCTAACCCCAACATGCACTTCCGCGACCCAATCATCTATCGCATTATCAACAAGGAACATCATCGCACTGGCAATAAATGGAAAGTATACCCAATGTACGACTTTGCCCACGGACAGAGCGACTATTTTGAAGGGGTGACTCACTCTATATGTACGCTTGAATTTGTTCCTCACCGCCCCTTATACGACCATTTTATTGACGAACTCAAAGAAGGCAAAGACCTTGACGACAATCGTCCACGCCAATACGAATTTAATCGCTTAAACTTGACATATACCGTAATGTCAAAGCGCAAACTATTGGCACTTGTTCAAGAAAAGTTGGTTGATGGTTGGGACGATCCTCGTATGCCTACTGTCTGCGGATTGCGCCGCCGTGGTTATTCGCCCGAAGCCGTTAGGAAATTTATTGATATGATTGGTTACACAAAATTTGATGCCCTTAACGACTATGCTATGCTTGAAGCTGCCGCCCGCGAGGACCTCAATGCTCGAGCTTTGCGTGTAAGTGCTGTGCTCGACCCTGTAAAACTTATCATAACCAACTACCCTGAAGGACAAACCGAAGAACTTGAAGCTATCAACAACCCCGAACGCGAAGAGGATGGTTCGCACACTATCACTTTCAGCCGCGAATTGTGGATGGAAAGAGCCGACTTTATGGAAGACGCTCCAAAGAAATTTTTCCGTATGGTGCCAGGTAAAGAGGTACGCCTAAAGAACGCTTATATCGTTAAGTGCACTGGTTGCAAAAAAGCGGCAGACGGAACTATTGAGGAGGTATATGCAGAATACGACCCCAATAGCAAGAGCGGCATGGAAGGCGCAAACCGCAAGGTAAAAGGTACACTTCATTGGGTAAGCATTGCTCATAGCGTTCCTGCAGAAGTTCGCCTATACGATCGCTTGTTCAACGTTGAAAACCCATCTGCCGACGAACGCGACTTCCGTGAATTGCTTAATCCAGATTCTCTGAAGGTACTAAACAATTGCTATGTTGAAAAGTTTGCAGCTGAAAACCCAACAGGCAATCGCTACTTGCAATTCCAGCGTACGGGCTACTTTACTGCTGATAAAAACTCAACTCCTGAGCATTTAATCTTTAACCGCACGGTAGGATTGAAGGATACTTGGGCTAAACAAAAGTAATGTAAGCAACTTTTGATGCATATACAATCAACAAGTATTTGAATTGTTGCTATTGATATGTATGATTTTTAAATGACATTGACAAAACTACGCTAAAACTATATTACAATTAATGAATATAGCCTTAGCGTAGTTTATTGCTTATAATCAAACGATATGAATAAATATCTGCAAGAAGCCATGAGCGAATACGAGCAGAAAATAGAGAGCGGTGAGCCTTTCTATATGGATGCGTCTACACTTATGGATATAGAGGAATTGTACGAGAAAGCTGGGAGAATGTATGATGCAGAACGATTAATGCGTTTTGCCGAACGCTTGCATCCCGACAACGAAGATGTGCTTGTAGTTAAAGCTTATCGTGAAAAAGACAAAGGCAACTGGCAACAAGCACTAAACATTATACACGGAATAGCCAACCAAGAAAGTCGCAACGTGCAGTTGTTCTATGCCGAAAAAGAAGTTGCAAGCGGACTGCTTGACAAAGCTGAACAAAGAATAAATGACTGCCTACCTGCCACAATGACCGAAGAGAGTTACGACTGGTACTTAGACCTTGGCGAATTGTTTTTGGACTATGGCTTTCAGCATCGTGCTCTTAAATATCTTGCTCAAATACCACAACAGTATCAATTTGCAGGAAGAGTAAAAGAGCTCATGGCTGATGCTTACTTTCAGCTACAAGAATATGATAAAAGCATAGATAAAGCCAACCAACTCATAGACTTGGACCCTTATAATGCTACTTCGTGGGCGCAATTAGCAGACATTCAGCAGAAGAAACAATTGTATGCTGAAAGCGTGCAAAGTTGCGATTATGCTTTGGCTATTGATAGCAATAATATCAAGGCTATGGGACTTAAGGTGTTTTCATTATTTGCGCAGCAACGAGACGACGAAGCAATGAAATGGTGTACGAAATATATGAAACAAGCACCTAATGACTATACGTTGAGAATGTATATGGGAGAAAGACTATGTTCAATAGGAAACACACACGATAGCTTAAAAATTTTGCAAGAAGCCTTACGTCTCTGCCCTATTGAATGTCCCGACAGAATAAGGCTGATTACGGACATAAGCTATGCACTCATTTGTAACGAACAATACGACGAGGCTGAAGAAATGCTTATATCCACTTGTCAATTAGGCAATTCGATATGTGATATTCTTCTGCAATTAGGCAACTCTTATTTAGACTTGCACCTCAACCAAAAGGCTATAAAGACATTTGAAAAAGTTCTTTCTCATCCTCAAGCAAACGAGCAAGCCATTGCATCGATTGCCCAATATTTAGTGCAAGCAAACTGCTTTAAGGAAGCCGAAAATATATGGTATCACATAGCAAAACGCCCACCTTCAATAGGCGGAAGCATCATAAATGCCTACGCTGCTTGGGGCATGTACCAACTAAAGGATAAAGACTTGTTGTTGGCTAATCTTAAAGTTGCAATACCCTCGTTTATAGGTATTATAGTGCAACTATTTGGCTCAACATTGCAAACATACAATATAAGCGAAATCATACTGAAAATAGAACAAGAATTTAACTAAAAACGATTATAATAATCCTATCGAAAACAATGCCCGCTCTTGATAATATTGTACAGGAACCTTGCACAGAATAGATGAAATAAAGCTGCAAAATTTTGCTCTTCTTAAACAATAATAAAGGCTATCTACAAAACTCCTTTCATATAGAAGCGTTTGCAGATAGCCTTTTTATTTTTATTAGGATTGAAACGTAAAAGTCTTTTTTTATTCCCAACCTAAAGCACTTGCACCAAGTACAGCAGCCTCGCTTCCATTCAATGATGAAATCAGCAACTTGGCCTCACCTTTGTACAAGAAAAGTATGTTTTCTTCGTATGCCTTGCGTAATGGCTTCATTAGGTATTCTCCCGCTTTTGTCAAACCTCCAAAGAAGACAAAAGCTTCTGGCGAATTGAATGTGGCAAAATCAGCACAAGCTGTACCTAAAATTTTACCCGTATAATCAAATATATCTAATGCCAATTCGTCGCCTTTTTCGGCAGCCTTAAACACGTCAAACGAGGTTATTTTTTCTGGATCTAACTCACGAAGCAAGCTATCCTTTTCGGTCTTTTCAAGAAACTCACGAGCTGTGCGAGCCACACCCGTTGCCGAAGTATAAGCCTCTAAACATCCCTTGCGACCACAGCCACAAGAACGAGCATTCTCTGTATGATCAACTACAAAGTGGCCTAGTTCGCCAGCAAAGCCATCACTACCATAAACCACCTTGCCATCAACTACGATACCAGAACCAACACCAGTTCCAAGCGTTATCATGATAAAGTTCTTCATGCCTCGAGCTACACCATAGGTCATTTCGCCCATTGCTGCTGCATTCGCATCATTTGTAACTCTAACGGGTATACCAAAGACCTCTTCGAATATTTGAGCGCAAGGAACAATGCCCTTCCAAGCCAAATTGGCAGCATTCTCAATATTACCCGTATAGTAATTTGCATCAGGAGCACCAATACCCATTGCACGGATATTTTGTATACCTCCCACTTGGTCGAGCGCAGGTTGTAAGGCTTCGTATGCAGCCTTTACATAATCTCTAAAATCAGGGTAAGCTTTTGTAGATATTACAGTCTGCGACTTTATGTTACCACGTTGATCAACGATACCAAAAACTGAATTTGTACCGCCCATGTCAAGACCTATTACATAAGGCTTTTCGATGTCTAATTCCATATATATGGTTGTTAAAAGTAATTGTTAAATGTTCTGCCGACAAAATTACAATAAATTCTGAAATATCCACTTTACATTGTGAACATTTTCGTTTTTATTCAATATTGTATTAACTAAACTTCGTCTTTCTATTGACTATTAGTCTTTATTCTTCTGGCAAAAGCGGTATCAAACGCATTTGATGCTCTATCTGCTTTTGGCGCTTTCGCATGTATTTAGATGGCGATAGAGAACTAAAGCGTATTGGATTAGGCAAAGTTGCCGCAATCAAAGCACAATCAGAACGTCGCAGTTCAATTGCGGTACATCCAAAATGCTTTTTTGCTACAGCCTCGGCTCCATAAATGTTTGGCCCCATCTCAATGCTATTTAAGTATACCTCCATAATACGTTGTTTGGACCAGAAAAATTCTATTAATACTGTAAAATATGCCTCAAAACCTTTCCGTACCCAAGACGAGGTGGGCCATAGAAATACATTCTTAGCTGTTTGTTGCGATATCGTACTACCACCGCGCGACCTTTCGCCCTTGATCTTTTCTATAGCAGCATCCTGGATTGCTCCAAAGTCAAAACCATGATGATGCAAAAAGTTTTGATCTTCTGATGACATTACAGCTACGGGCAGATAAGGAGATATACGCTTTAATGGCACCCATTTATGATGGATTGCTATAGGCTCACCGCTGCCTGCATGCTGCACACAACGTATCACCATAAGCGGTGTTATATACACAGGTATCCAACGATAGGCTATAACAGCCAATATACTTGATGCGAAAAAAAATATAACAATATATTTGAATATCTTAAACAATAAAAAGAATTTATTCATTGTTGTAGATTTTTCGTTAAGCTACATAGTTGGTTTGTTCTACTTACGTAAGTTAGAAAAGCTGGCGTAAATAAAAAGAGGAATTGTTCAATACAAATAGTTTATTTGAATACTGAACAATTCCTTATTTAATGCAAAAGGCGATTATCAGAATGGAAGATCTTCGTCTGTACCTTCTGATGCTGGCACTTCGCTCATTGGCTGTGTGCCCATTGTTGTGGGTTGTGGAGCTACCGCAGCTTGAGGAGTAACACCCTGTGCACCTGCTACTTGAGCATCTACACCTTTTTGCACACGCCATGCACGTAGATTGTTAAACCAACGTCCGTTATATTCGTGAGCATCAATATCAAATGATACGGTCATTTCATCACCAACCTGGATATTAAATTCTTTTAGGCGGTCTTCGCCAAACACGCCAAATACGCAACGCTTAGGATATTGTTCGTGTGTTTCAATCACAAAGTCTTGCGATTTCCAAGCGCTTCCCGTACGCTGCGAAACACCGCTACGAGGCTCTGAAGCCCAAATTATCTTTCCTGAGATTTCCATTATAAAATATATTATTTAAAAGTTGATGCGAAGATACTAAAAACTTTTTATCGGGTGTACTTTTTTAAGGGCAAACTCCTATTTTATCGTTAAAAACTTGTACATTTGCGTATAATAACAGAAATAACAAACTCACTATTTTCATACATATGAAATTTGTCATATCAAGTTCCGTTTTAGCATCACGTTTACAAACCGTTGGACGTGTAATTGTACAGAAAAATAATCTGCCAATCCTTGATTGCTTCTGCTTTGACATCATGGACAATGTACTTACAATTACTGCATCCGACAACGACTCAACTATTACAACAAAGGTTGAGTTGAACGAAAGTGATGCTAATGTACGCTTTGCAATAAACGCAAAAACCATACAAGATGCGATTAAGGAAATTCCTGATCAACCACTTGAAATATACCTTAATACAGAAACTTACGAACTGACTATTCAGTATCAAAACGGCCATTACAAAATTACGGGACAGGATGCACAAACCTATCCTACTCCCATATTGAATGAGCAAAGCCGTCTGGAAATCACACTGAATGAGAACACTGTACTCACTGCTCTCAATCGTTCTCTTGTTGCCGTTGCTAATGATAACTTGCGTCCACAGCTCAACGCTGTATGTTTTGATATCCAAGGTAAAGAGGTTTCAATCGTATCAAGCAATGGAAGCCAGTTGGCACTTACAGCTATTCCCTACCCTACACTAGAGTCTGAAGGTAGTTACTTGCTAGGCACACGCCCTGCTATGTTGCTGAAAGGAATACTTAACAAGGATGACGAAGATGTTCAATTAAGTCTTGCTGAACGTACTGCTATTATCAAGAACAAAGATTACTCTATAACTTGCCGTCTTATCGAAGGACGTTTCCCTGCCTATCGCAAGATTATACCCGAGAATAATCCTAACGTCATTACCATTAATCGGCAAGCACTCATCAGCGCATTACGTCGTATGCTCGTTACTGCAAACGTTCAAAACGTACTTGTAAAGTTCCGTATAGACCTCAATTCTCTTTACATCTCAAGCCAAGACATTGACTTTGGTAAATCAGCTGAAGAGAATGTGCTTTGCGAATATGTTGGAACACCCATGCGCATTGCATTCAAAGGCTCAGAGCTACTTGAACTTCTGAATAACATAAACTCGGATGAAATCGAAATAAAGTTATCCGACCCTAGTCGTGCTGGCCTTATCGTTCCAAAAGAGAATAATGATGAAGAGGAGAATGCTTCTGAACACGAAAAAGTTATCATGCTGATTATGCCAAGCATATTCAATGATTAACCTTTAGGAAATAGTATAAAGTAGGTGTTCAAAAACCAACATATTTTTGAATGCCTACTTAGTTTATAAAGTGAGCATTCGCAATTATTAAATAGAACGATTTCCACCATACAACATGCAACTTTCACTTTCACGCCCCATTATATTTTTTGACATTGAAGCAACAGGACTTAATGTTGCTAACGACCGCATTGTAGAGCTTTGTTACATCAAAGTTTTTCCCGATGGCACAGAAGAAGTAAAAACACAACGCTTTAACCCAGAACGGCACATTTCGGCTGAAGCAACAGCCGTTAATGGCATACATGATGAGGATGTTAAAGATTGCCCTCACTTTAAAGACAAAGCAGCTGAGCTAGCTATTACATTTAAAGGATGCGACCTTGCAGGTTTTAATTCAAACCACTTTGATATACCTCTACTTGTTGAAGAATTTATACGAGCAGGAGTTGATTATGACATAACAGGTGCTAAGTTTGTTGATGTTCAAGGCATTTTCCATAAAATGGAAAAACGAGATCTCACTGCAGCTTATAAATTTTATTGTAAGAAAGACCTAACGCAAGCACATACGGCAGAAGCTGACACCCGAGCTACCCTTGAAGTGCTTGAAGCTCAACTTGATAAATATGCCGATAGCCTAAAGAATAATGTTGCTTTTTTAGCTGAGTTCTCTCGCAGAAATAAGAATGTAGACCTTGCAGGACGCATCGTATATAACGATCAAGGCGTAGAAACCATTAATTTCGGCAAATACAGAGGACGAGCTGTAGCTGAAGTTCTACGTCGCGACCCTGGATATTTTTCATGGATTATGCAAGGTGATTTTACACAGAACACCAAGCAAACATTCATGCGACTTAAACTAAAGAATTGTTTATAATGGCTTTACAAGGAAAAAAGATAGTTGTAGGTATCACAGGAAGCATTGCAGCCTACAAAACTTGTTCACTCATACGCTTGTTCATAAAAGCTGGTGCCGAAGTACAAGTTGTGATTACACCTGCAGGGAAAGAGTTTATTACCCCTGTTACACTTTCGGCTCTAACGTCGAAACCCGTTGTCTCTGATTTTTTTTCGCAACGAGATGGTTCGTGGCATAGTCACGTAGACTTGGGTTTATGGGCTGATGCTATGGTTATCGCTCCTTGCACAGCATCTACTATAGGAAAAATGGCACATGGTATAGCAGACAACATGCTTATTACCACTTATCTGTCTATGAAAGCTCCTGTTTTCATAGCACCTGCTATGGACCTTGATATGTATAAGCATCCAGCAACACAAGCCAACCTACAAACACTACGTTCGTATGGCAACCATATCATCGAAGCTGCAGATGGCGAACTCGCAAGCCACTTGATAGGTAAAGGGAGAATGCAAGAACCCGAATTTATATACAAAACTATTGAAGGCTATTTTGAGCAATCAGCTAATCTACCCTTAAAAGGTCGCCATATTATGATTACCGCAGGCCCAACCTATGAGAAGATTGATGCTGTGCGATTTATAGGTAATTTTTCAACAGGAAAGATGGGTTTTGCACTTGCAGAAGAATGTGCACAAAAGGGAGCTGAAGTAGAACTCATTGCAGGACCAGTTTCGCTTAATACAACTCATCCCAACATTCATCGTACCAATGTGATTAGTGCAGAGGATATGTATAAAGCCGCTACAAACATTTTTTCGTCATGCGACACAGCTATATTATGCGCCGCAGTCGCAGATTTTACTGCACCGCAAATAAGCGAGCAAAAAATTAAGCGAGAAGGTTCGGGCGGATTACATCTTGACCTTGTTCCCACTCACGATATTGCAGCCGAACTCGGCAAGCACAAGCGCAATGATCAAACACTTGTGGGATTTGCACTCGAAACAAATGATGAACTATCGCACGCTACAGAGAAATTGCATCGCAAAAATCTTGACTTTATAGTGCTCAATTCGCTCAAAACACCTGGAGCTGGATTTGCTGTAGACACTAACCAAGTAACACTCCTTTTTGCTAATGGTAAACAGATGGAATATCCACTCAAAAGCAAAAAGGATGTGGCCAAAGACATTGTGTCCCAACTCTACTAAAAACCAATCATTTTTTACATGATAAAGCATATTCTATCAACACTTATACTTTTATTCTTGAGCACAAACTTGGTTTATGCTCAAGAACTTGATGCACGTGTTACTATTAACCACTCACAAGTACAAGGTACAAATAAGTCTGTTTTTGAAACATTGAAGTCGTCTATTGAACAGTTTCTCAATGACAGACAATGGACGAATATGCAATTTAAAAAGAATGAACGTATTAGCTGCAACTTTGCCATCACAATTAAGAAATACTCTCCAAGCGAAAATACATTTCAAGGTAGCCTAAACGTTCAATCAACACGACCTGTATATGGCTCAAACTATACAACAACTTGTTTTGCATTCAACGATGCCAATTTTAACTTCACATATCAAGAATACGATCAGTTGGAATTTAGACAAGATGTTATAGACAACAACCTTACAGCCATGCTTGCCTACTATGTTTACATGATAATAGGCTTTGACATGGATTCCATGTCTCCTTTAGGAGGAACAAGCTATTTTCAAGTTGCACAAGATATCGTTACAAGTGCGCAAAGCATGACCGAAAAAGGTTGGAAAGCTTTTGATGACAACAAAAACAGGCATGGACTAATAACCGACCTTTTAGATGGCGGAATGGAACCTTTTAGGCAAATGCAATATGCATACTATCGCGAAGGTCTTGACATTATGAGCGAAAATGCAGAACGTGGACGAGCAGCCATTACGCAATCGTTCCAGTTATTGAAACAAGCTCGTGAAAATAAGTCAATGAGTGCTATTCCTCAACTTTTTACAGAGTTTAAGCGTGACGAATTTATGAACATCTACAAAGACCACATTACAACTAAAGAAAAGGAGACCTTAGTAGATTTACTTGTAAAAATTAACCCATCTCAAAGTGCCTACTGGAGAAGTTTGTAACTTTATAAGTAGGTGTTCAAAATT
>DJEH01000062.1:20698-35766 GCA_002431845.1 Prevotellaceae bacterium UBA5903
AAACAATGTGCTAAGGCATATCAATTAATATTGGACATAATTATATAAATTAATTTTGAATACCTACTTATAATATTAGATGTTACAATATTTCATCAAATACTTAAATAGTACATATGCTTCAACATTTAACCATACAGCACTACGCTTTAATAGAAAGCCTTGACATTGACTTTCATAAAGGTTTCTCAGTAATTACAGGAGAAACTGGTGCAGGTAAGAGCATTATGCTCGGTGCACTCAACCTTCTTTTAGGCGGAAGAGCAGATGCTAAAGCCATACAAAACGGACAAAAGAAATGCATGGTAGAAGCATCGTTTCAAATAGGAGGATTAGGTTTAGAACCATTCTTTGCAAACAACGATATTGACTACGATGCAAATGATTGTATTGTGCGTCGTGAGGTGCTTCAGTCTGGAAAGAGTAGAGCTTTTATCAACGATACGCCAGTCTCTATATCAAAATTAAAAGAGATTGGAGTTTCACTTATAGACATTCATTCGCAGCACCAAAACTTACTTATACGCAACGAACTTTTTCTCATCAACTCTCTTGACATTATGGCATCGCAGCCCCAATTAGTGTCAAGTTATAAGTGCTTATATGGACAATGCAAACAAGCTTTACAAGCACTTAAGCTACTTGAAGAAAGTGCTATTAAGGGACGCTCTAACGAAGATTATTTGAGATTTCAACTTAACCAAATTGATGAGTTAGAACTTCAAGATGGCGAACAAACAGACCTTGAGAACGAGCAGAACATTTTGGGACATGCTGAAGAAATAAAACAAGGTTTATATCAAGCTAAGGGACTTCTAGGCAATGATGAAATAAGCATTTCGCATAACATAAGGCAAGCTATAGAATCGCTTGAAAGCATTGCCAACAACTATGAAGATGCACACACTTTGGCAGAACGTATGCAGAGTGTACGCATTGAATTAGATGATATAGAGGCAGAAATAGAACATGCTGCCGATAGTATAGACTACGACCCTGCGCGTCTGCAATATGTTGAAGAACGTCTTAGTAGTATTTACGAACTAGAACAGAAGCACGCTGTTTCTACAATAGAAGAACTACAAGAAAAAGCAGACAATATGCGTAAAGAATTAGAGAGCATAGACAATGTAGACGAAGATATTCAACGTCAGAAAGCAGAAGTTGAACGCTTATTGACTTTACGTGCAAAAGTTGCAGCACAACTTACAGCTGTACGTAAAAAGGCAGCTCTATTGATACAGGCAGAACTCACAGAAACACTTAAAGGCTTAGGGATGCCCAATACGCGCATTGAAATAAAAATTGCCCCTCGTCAAGATCCTGACAACACAGGTGCTGATAAAGTAACATTCTTATTTTCTGCTAACAAAAATGTTCCTTTACAAGATGTCAGTGCTATCGCATCGGGTGGCGAAATTGCACGTCTTATGTTAGCACTTAAAGAGCTTATAGCACGCCGTACTCAATTGCCAACTATTGTTTTTGACGAGATTGATACAGGGGTATCAGGCACTATGGCCGAGCGCATGGCACAGGTAATGAAACAGATGTCAGCCAATTGCCAAGTGCTCTGCATTACTCACTTACCACAAATTGCAGCATGGGGCAATCATCACTTCCGTGTATACAAAGAAGATTCAAATGGCTCTACACGTAGCCACATCCAGCCGCTTAATACGGAGGAAAGAATAACAGAATTAGCCCATATGCTTTCTGGCGAGCGTCTTTCTGATGCAGCTATTGAAAATGCAAAAACGCTCATTCTAAACGCTCATAACTAAATGCTTAATACCCACACAATAGGCAAAAGCACTGCCACTAATCATCATATATAAAATCATTTTAAACATGATAAAGTACGTTCTATCTTCACTCATATTTTTCACTTCATTATTCTCGTATGCCGCCAAAGTATCTTCAAAAGATGCTTATAAAGCAATGCTTAATTTGTATGCATACAATATAGATGGGAAATTGCTTCATACTGGAACAGCATTCTATATCGATAATAACGGAACGGCTATAACATCTTATAATACAATTAAAAAAGCATACCTAATTGAAGTATCAGACTATAAAGGAAGACGCTACAAATTACACCGCATTTTAGGAGCGAACTCAACCACCGACTTGGTTAAATTCAATCTTAGTAATGTTTCTAAAAACGACTTCTTTAGTATCTCTACTACCCCCACATCTAAAGGCTCTAACCTTTTGATTGTTCATTATACAACAGACAAAAAGCGCACACCACTTGAAGTTTCCATTAACTCGCAAGAGCCCTTTAACAACTATAATTATTATCACATAAGTGCAGCTAATGACAGCGTAAATTTCAACTGCCCTCTTATTGATGCTGAAGGTAACATCGTTGCCATTGTGCAACAAAACGTTGATAAAAATGCAAATAAAGCCTGTGCTATAGACGCACGCTTTATTAATGATTTAAGTATCAACGCTACAGCCGCCATCAATTCAGACTTAACAGCCTTGCATCTGCCCAAAGCTTTACCGCAAGATGCTAAAGATGCTCTTACATACCTTTACATCATGCCCACAAACGATTCTATTGCATGTACTACGGCCTATGCCGACTATATCTCAGCATACCCCAACAAGCCTGAAGGCTATATGCAAAGAGGCACATTCTATGCTGCAAAAAATAATTTAGAACTTGCTAATACAAACTTTTCCATTGCTATTGAAAAGTCTAATGCAAACGATACTACATCTATTACCACAGATGCCATACACAACTCTATCAGCCGCATTATTTACAACAAAATAATGGAGCAAGGTAAGGACTCTACACTAACTAATGGATGGACGCTCTCGCGTGCTGAAGAAGAAGCAGAAAAAGCATATGCCATACATCCTTACACACTCTATTTGGTACAGAGAGGAAACTGTCTGTATGCAGAAAAAAAATATAAACAAGCGTTTGATTGCTTCAAGAAAGCATGCGATGACAAACAATTTGTTTCGAGCGAGACTTTCTTCTCAGCTGCACGTTCACTTGAACTTAGCCAAGGTGATGCAAAAGAAGTCATTACATTACTTGATAGTTGCATTGCACGCATTCCATCGCAAAACAAAGCACGTTACGCACAATTCTACTTCGAACGCTCACAACGTTTGGTAAAGGCTAAAAAGTATCGCAAGGCCGTGGCAGACTACAACGAATACGAACAACTTGTAGGACCACGCAATTTGAGCGACCAATTCTACTATATGCGCTCGCGTGCCGAAGAGAATGCTCACATGTACCAGCAAGCTCTTGACGACTTACATACAGCTATTGCCACTGCCAATAACCCTATACTTTACCAAATAGACGAAGCCGCTCTTCTGCTCAACATAGGCGAATATCAAAGTGCCATACAAGCCGCCCAAAACATATTGAAACAATTACCCGAGAACCCAGACTGCTACAAAATTCTTGGCATTGCACATGGCGAGCTCAAGCACAAAGCACAAGCTCTGCAATATCTTAAAAAAGCACAAGAGCTTGGCGATGACTCTGTAAAGAAACTGCTTGAAAGGTATAATAAGTAACATATCATTTTATTATCGAAATCTTTTCTATTTATCATACAGCACATCGTTATGATGCATACAATATTTAATAAAAGGCATAAATGCCATTCCCATGTTGTACACTACTACATAGCCCAATACGATTCTTGTGTAATGTTTTCTGTTAAGATGTTGCGATTTGTGTTAGTATGTAGCATAATGCTATTGAATGCATCAGCACTTGCTTATGCACAAAATATTCGCAACTCGCTCAATCCCTATCTCAACGGAGCCTTACAAGACGAGAACAAAGAAAGTGGTTTCAGCAGCGATAGTATAGAACACACCGACGTGCCCGAAGGCATTTATGCTTGGCACATTGACCCGCGCTTTGGCGACATCACTCCTGCACCCTATGACACCATTCCGCATGGATTTCAAAATGACAACCAAACTTCTGGTGAAAAAGGTCATTACAACTTTACAGGCAATTTAGGTGCACCTCGTTTAAGCCGATTTTTCAACGAACAGGGCGCCAATATGCAACGTAATCCATTTATATTTAAATTGCCCTACGATTATTTCATTAAAAACACAGAAGATATACTTTTTACAAACACAAAATCACCTTTTACCAACCTTACATACCATTCATGTGGAAACAATCAAAATGGCGAAGACCGACTAAAAGCGTTGTTTTCTGTCAATGCAGGTAAACGTTGGGGTATGGGATTTAAGGCTGACTATCTTTACGGGCGCGGATATTATCAAGGACAATCCACTGCCGACTTCGATGGTACAGTATTCCTCTCTTATCGCAGCGAACAATACCAAATGCACACTTATGTTCAGCACACTTATCTTAAAACCCGCGAGAACGGAGGCATCGAAAACGATGACTATGTAAAACGTCCTGAAAGCTTTCCCACCCGCTATGGAACAGCCGATATGCCAATTAACCTAGAACGTGCATGGAATAAAATAGGCGGAAATCAAGTATATCTGACACACCATTATAGCATTGGCATTCATCGCTTTTACGACTACAAAGGACGAGTTGTCAAGGACCCCGATGCCTATAGAGCTTCTCACCTAAAGATGCAGCAAGACTCTTTGATAAAAATAGGTGTAAACAATGACTCTATCAAATCAGAACAACCTCGCGTTCCTCGGTTAGGCAATGTATCACTAAGCAATGCCGAAAAAACGGCCCCTACTGCCATTGACACGCTTAAACTGACGTCTGAATTTATACCAGTTACAAGTTTTATCCATACTTTAAAAATAGACGACAACACACGCAAGTTTATTTCTAACGAATCAAACACTGCTGATAATCCTGGATATTTCAAAGATTTTTATCTATCTGGCGAAACTGCTTTCGACCGCACACATCACTTTGGCATAGAAAACACCTTTGCTGTTGAACTTCACGAAGGCATGAACCATTGGATGAAAATGGGACTTCGTCTTTATGGCAAGCACGAATTGGCTAAATTTGATTTTCGCTTACCACTTGATGTACAGATAAATCGAAAAACAAAATTTACAGAAAACTACTTTACCCTTGGTGGACAGATTATAGAGCAACACAACAAGTTTATACGCTATAAAGTTTTAGGCGAAGTGCGTACCACTGGTACTGATTGGGGAGAATTTAATGTTGAAGGCAACATATCACTGAGTTTGCCTATCAAGCGCGATTCTCTACAATTGCTTGTCAATGGTTTTGTGCGTAATGAGCGTCCAAGTTTCTACTATCGTCACTTTTATGCACGCAATGCATGGTGGGATAACAATGACTTAAACAAAGTATTTCGTGCTCGTGTCAATGCTACGTTACGCTACAAAGACACCCGTCTCACGGCATCGCTTGAGAATATCCAGAATTATCTGTATTTTCAAGAGACGCTCACACCTTTCCAAAATAGCGATAACTACTTATCCTATCATCATAGCGTGAACGTGGCACAAGCAAGCAAGAATACACAGCTTCTTGCCATCGTGCTTAATCAAGATTTCCATTGGGGAATATTTCATTGGGACAACGAGTTTGCATACCAAACAAGCACAAATAAGAGTGTTCTGCCCGTTCCCGCATTCAATCTCTATAGTAATCTGTACCTCAAATTCCGCATAGCTAAAGTTTTGCTTACCGAATTAGGAGCAGACATACGCTACTTCACGCGTTATAAGGCACCAGATTATTCGCCTATCATTGGCCAATACGCAGTGCAAGATGCCACATATAGCACAAACGTAGGCAACTACCCTATAATAAATGCCTATATTAACTTTCATCTAAAGCGCACGCGTTTTTATCTGATGGCTTCACACCTCAACTACTCTTCGGGTACAGGAAATCCATTCCTCGTCCCCCACTATCCACTCAATCGGATGACCATACATTTTGGCATTTCGTGGAATTTTATAAACTAAGTAGTCAAGATAAAGAAAGAACTGCATTAAGGTTTGTATTGAACCCTAATGCAGTTCTTTCTTTATTTTAGCTGTCTATTTTATTATCTTGTCATTTTCCTAAACAATCGTCTACCGAAACTACGATCAGCATCAAAAGCTTTAATCAATTTCTTTGCACCAACTATACGCATTAGACGAACTTGATATTGTGCTTCCAAACGATGTTGCTTTTTGTCTAATTCTCCAACATCAGCAAGCACACGTTTACAATCTCTTTCCGACATATTCTGATTAGCAGCCTTGCCGATTGCACTTCCTTTCTGTCGTTCAATAGCCCGTAGCTTTTCTTTCATTTCAAAGTATATAGGCATAAATGCCTTCGCCTCATTAGCTGTCATGCCAGATTCACATGCAATAAACGCAGCTAATTCCTTATGAAACTGTTCTGGATTAAACTTTGGTTCCCTTGGTCGTCCCTCTTGTTGTGGCTGCTGGCACATAGCAGGAGGTGCTTGATTAGCTGCATAAACATCCGTAGCTATAAGTCCGATAAACGACAATAATATTAATTTAATAATTGCTTTCATAATCTGTATAATCACTGGCATTAGCCATCATCAAATAATCGTATATTTCGTCACTTTGTACAGAAGTAGCCCGATTTTGGGCCGTTTCTGCATGTACTGCCCCACCCTGTTCTTTAACAGATGTTGGACTAACAAAATATGAGAAAAACACAACTAATGCAGCAACACATGCTGCTCCTAACCATGGTATCCATCGTACAATGGCCATATCTTCAGCATGCGATGCACCATAAGACGTCTGCTCATTTATTTGCTTCATCACTTGTTGCGTGACTTGTGCAAAATAGCCTGCAGGCACCACAAAGGGATTGTGAGTAGAGGCTGGTTTATTTAAATCTATAGTATTCATTTCTTGCAATCTTTTACTTATTTGATAGTTTAACGAGCAATAAGTTTAATCATGTTCATTAAAATATTGCTCAATTTTTTTTACAGCCAAATGATATGAAGTTTTCAATGCCCCTTCGCTTGTATTAAGCAACCTACTCATCTCTTCATATTTCATTTCTTCAAAGTATCTGAGGTTAAAAACTACACGTTGCTTCTCAGGCAAACGTGCTATTGCCTGTTGTAATTGTAGTTCTGTTTCATCCCCATCAAAATAAGGGTCACTTTCAAGCGTTTGCACTGTATCTGCCATATCATCGTTCAAGCTGTCAGTAGGTCGTTTACGTTGCATAAACGATATACTCTCATTCAGAGCAATTCTGAACAACCATGTAGATAGTTGCGCTTCGCCTCTAAAACTATCCAACGCATTCCATGCCTTTAAGTAAGTATTTTGCAACACATCATTGGCATCATCATGATATTGCACTATTCGGCGAATATGCATATACAATTGTGGCGTAAGGTCATTGACCATAGCCTCAAACGCATGCGAGCGGGTTGAAGGATTGCGCAGTAGTTCTATGTTATATAAATGGTTTGGCATTATTATAGTAATCTCCTATTTACATACTTATGTAGAAAAATAGGAATTAGAAAAGTACTCAAAGTATAGTATTTTTCTAATTCCTATTGTTAATTGCACACGTTCAACTATTAAGAACTATCCAACCACGCTCACACGACGTGTCAGTTTGTTCACATTAACTAAATATATGCCTTTACTAAGTTGCAAACGAATAGTTTTGTCTTGACTATCAATGCGTGTTTCAAACTTCAGTTTACCTACAAGATCATAAACCTTCAAATCCTGTCCTTGGCAATTTATGGCATGCACATACAATTGTGAGCCGCGTATGCTTACGCTTACACTTGCATTTTCGTCACTCAAAGAAGATAATATTTCTGGCTGCTCCACAAACTCTGATGTTCCAATTGCTACTTCCGTAACCTTTGTAGCTTGAGATTTAGCAGCATAAGAAAATGCCATAATGCTTACAAGCGCTATGAGTATATGTTGTTTCATGGGCTTTTTCATTTTATATTGTTACTTAAGGCATAGCATATGCCAATTAAATATTTTAATATTGCAAATATAGAAATTTTATTTGAATATAGCCACAAAACAAATCTATAGTTTTTTCTAAAACTAAATAGAAGCATTCATAATTAGGATTGATCTATATAGATAAATTTTAATGCTTACTTATTTATATTGCTTTTTATCTCTGCAACCTCTTGCTTAAAAGTTTTGTCATGCTTAAACAACATGCCACTGCGATATTTCATTGGGTTCAACATTTTTTCTATTTCATTTGTTGCCGACAATATACGCTCTACTTGCACTCGGTCGCTGCATCTGTATAAGCATGGCATTGTAGGGTGCAAGTTCTCGAAACGACGCACAAGCATGCATCAAGTCCATATATGCATAACTGTCTCGATATTGAACAACTCTGCTCCACAATATATCAAGACTTCTTTTTATCTCATTAATTTCGTTCTTCATCTTGATTAAGCAAGCATTTATTTTTTTGAAAAAAAACTTAGGCTGTAAACCCCTTTATTTATTAGGGCTTACAGCCTAACTTCTTAGTTACGAGGGCTTATCTTGTTATTCCTCCACAGCAGCCTGCGCCGCAGCTAAGCGGGCAATAGGCACGCGGAACGGAGAACAACTTACGTAGTTTAAGCCTACTTTGTGGCAGAACTTAACAGAAGATGGTTCACCTCCATGCTCACCACAAATGCCACACTTGAGTTCGGGACGTACTGCACGACCCTTGTCTACTGCCATCTCGATAAGTTGGCCTACACCATTTTGGTCTAATACTTGGAATGGGTCTACCTTTAAGATTTTCTTGTCCAAATATACAGGCAAGAAACTTGCTATATCATCGCGAGAATAGCCAAATGTCATTTGGGTCAAGTCGTTTGTACCGAAGCTGAAGTATTCTGCACGCGAAGCTATCTTATCAGCAGTAAGTGCAGCACGAGGTATTTCTATCATGGTGCCCACTTTGAATGGAATTTCCATCTTTTCTTCTGCAAAAAGCTTTGCTGCCTCGTCGCGAATAACCTTTTCTTGCGCCTCAAACTCGTAAAGAATACCTGTAAGTGGCACCATTATCTCTGGATGGGGGTCTAATCCTTCACGTTTCAAATCGATGGCTGCAGAAAGGATAGCACGTGTTTGCATGCGTGTGATTTCGGGATATGTATTACCGAGGCGGCAACCACGGTGTCCCAACATTGGGTTGTGTTCGCACAAGCTATCAACGCGTTGGCGGATATATTCTACCGATACACCCATAGCCTTAGCCATCTCCTCTTGTCCCTTCAAATCGTGTGGTACAAATTCGTGTAGAGGTGGGTCGAGCAAACGAACATTTACAGGATAACCATCCATTGCACGGAAAATTCCCTTGAAGTCCTCCTTTTGATATGGCAAGAGCTTAGCCAATGCTTTTTCGCGTCCCTTCACATCTTCGGCAAGGATCATCTCGCGCATAGCGATAATCTTTTCGTTGTCAAAGAACATGTGTTCTGTACGGCAAAGACCTATACCCACTGCGCCAAATGAACGTGCAACCTCTGCATCGTGTGGAGTATCAGCGTTGGTTCTAACTTGCAATCGTGTGTATTTAGAGCAAAGATCCATCAATGCTGCAAAGTCGCCCGAAAGTTCGGCTGCTTGCGTTTTGATTTCGCCTTTATACACGCGTCCGTTCGAACCATTTAATGATATATAATCGCCTTCGTGAAGCACCGTTCCATCAATTTCGACGGTGCGGTTTTTATAATCAACATTAATAGCGCCTGCACCACTTACGCAGCATTTGCCCATACCGCGAGCCACAACAGCTGCATGCGATGTCATACCGCCACGCGCTGTTAAGATGCCCTCTGCCACAGCCATACCTGCAAGGTCTTCGGGCGAGGTTTCAATACGTACCATAACTACCTTATGACCATCGGCATGCCATTTTGCAGCATCGTCGGCAAAGAATACAATCTGGCCACACGCTGCACCCGGACTTGCGGGCAAACCTCTTGTTAGTTCCTTGGCTTTGGCCAAAGCCTCTTTTGAGAATACAGGGTGAAGAAGCTCGTCGAGTTTTTGAGGCTCACAACGTTCGATAGCTGTTTTTTCGTCTATCATGCCTTGACGCAAAAGGTCCATAGCAATCTTTACCATAGCCGCACCTGTGCGCTTACCATTACGAGTTTGCAAGAACCACAATTTGCCCTCTTGAACTGTAAACTCCATGTCCTGCATATCATGGTAATGCTCTTCGAGCTTTGTTTGGATAGCGTCCAATTGGTGATAGATGTCGGGCATAGCCTCTTCCATCGAAGGGTATTCGGCTTTGCGTTGTTCCTCTGTAATGCCTTGCAACTCAGCCCAACGGCGAGAGCCTTCAAGCGTAATTTGTTGAGGAGTGCGGATACCAGCTACAACGTCTTCGCCTTGTGCATTAACAAGCCATTCGCCGTTAAATAGGTCTTCGCCTGTTGCAGCATCGCGGCTAAAGCATACACCTGTAGCCGATGTATTGCCCATATTGCCAAACACCATAGCCATTACCGTAACAGCTGTGCCCCACTCGGCTGGAATGCCCTCCATTTTGCGGTATAAGATGGCACGTTCGTTCATCCATGAGTCAAACACTGCACAGATAGCTCCCCACAATTGCTCCATTGGATTGGTTGGGAACTCTTGGCCTGTTTGTTCAACAATAGCCTTTTTAAAGCGTTTAACAAGTTCTTTAAGGTCGTCTACTTCAAGTTCGTTATCAAGCTTTACACCCTTTGCTTTCTTTATATCATCGATAATAGCTTCAAAGGGGTCGATATCGTCTTTATTAACTGGCTTCATGCCTAATACCACATCGCCATACATTTGCACGAAACGGCGATAAGCATCGTAAGCAAAACGTGGATTACCCGTTTTCTTAGCTAAGCCTTCAACAACCTCATCGTTCAAACCGAGGTTCAAGATAGTGTCCATCATACCTGGCATAGAGGCACGCGCACCCGAACGAACTGAAAGGAGAAGCGGATTTTTCACATCACCAAACTTGCTGTTCATCAGTTCTTCTGTTTGATGAAGCGCTTTTTCAACATCGTCTTTTAGCAAAGCCACTACTTGGTCTTTGCCAATTTTGTAATATTCGTTACAAACATCAGTAGTAATTGTAAAACCTGGAGGAACGGGCACCCCAATCAAATTCATTTCTGCAAGGTTAGCACCTTTTCCACCTAATTCATTGCGCATATCAGCGCGACCTTCGGCTTTACCGTTACCAAACGTGTAAACTCTTTTAATGTTATTCATGGTTAAATAATCAATTAATTTCTTTAAGGATATTGTTCATTTTATAATCAAAAAACAAACTTTATTTATTAATTAAAAGTTTTCATCGTATTGTTTAACAACGGCAAATATAATAGATAGATATTAAACAAACAAATTTAATATGCATTTTTTGCAACTTCAGTTTTAAAAAACAACCTTTTTATGTTAATAACAATTTAAAAATGGCTCTGAATGCATATATTCAGAGCCATTATATAGATAAGTAGGTATTCAAAATTAACTTATTATTCAGCCTTATATTCCTTGGCCAATCCGCCCTCCGAAGTTTCGCGATAGAGCGAAGGAAGGTCGTGGCCTGTTTCTTTCATTACCTCAACTGTTTTGTCATAAAGAATGCGATGTGAACCATCTGAGAGGTTGGCATATATATTGGCATCAAGGGCCCTTGCCGCAGCATGGGCATTGCGTTCGATGCAAGGTATCTGTACGAGTCCGCAAATAGGGTCGCAAGTCATGCCAAGATGATGTTCGAGTCCCATCTCGGCAGCATACTCTATGGTAGCTAACGAACCACCAAATAAATAATTGGCAGCAGCTGCAGCCATAGCACATGCCACACCTACTTCGGCTTGACAACCAGCCTCTGCACCTGAGATTGAGGCACGGCTTTTGGCAATGTTGCCAATAAGTCCGGCTGTGGCTAAGGCATGTAAGATGCGAGTTTCGGGAAAGTTTCGAGTTTTTTGTAGATGATAAAGCACAGCAGGCACCACACCGCTTGCTCCGCAAGTAGGAGCCGTAACAATTGTGCCGCCCGATGCGTTTTCCTCGCTCACAGCCAAGGCGTATGCAAAGACAAATGCACGCGACTGAAGGTTGCTTGGGTAGCCCATGGCACGGATATAATAGTCGGGGGCCTTGCGGTGGAGCTTTAATACACCAGGCAAAACGCCCTCATGCTCTATGCCTCTCTCAACGGCTGCACACATGGTTTTCCATACCTTTTCAAGGTAGTCCCATATTTCTGAGCCTTCGCAATGTTGCACATATTCCCAGTACGACACACCGCGTTCTTGGCTCCACTTTTGTATGTCTGAAAGGTGGTCAAGATCGTAAACTTCGGGAGTATCGGTTTGCAGTTTACCCTCTTCAACAAGTGCACCACCACCCACACTATACACCATCCAAGAATCAAAGTAGTCGCTTGCATTTTTGCGTGCTTCAAACTTCATTCCGTTTGGATGAAAGTCTGGAACAATCTCAGCATGCCACACAATCTCAGTTCTGTTTTCGCCAAGTACTTGTTTGATGGCATAATCCGTGAGGTGTCCCTTGCCTGTTGCAGCTAAACTTCCGTACAAGGTTACGCGAAAGCCTATTGCCTCTGGATGTTTGCGCAGATAGGCCTCTGCTGCATTACGTGGGCCTATGGTGTGCGACGACGATGGGCCAGTGCCTATGCGATATAGTTCTTTTAGTGATTTCATTTTATATATTGTTACACCTCATTATCAATGAGATTTACATTATTTATTATACCTTTTATTTAATCTACCATTAAAGTATTACTTCAAGTAGTAAGTGAGCAACAGCATGTACACTTTAGGCACATGATTGTGGTACTTTTCGTTATCTAAAATGCTCTTTGATAAAGCCACGTCGGTATGCCACAAGTAGTTTTTCGAGGTCGGCAATCTGTTCGCGTAGTTCCGCCCCCTTGTCCGTATCGTTCACCATGGCCCGATGTCCCATCATCTCTACAATTTGAGTTGTAGAGCGTATGTCGGTACCATTCAATATAGCCTCTTCGGTCGAGGTAAATGGTGCATGTTGTACCAATTGGAAACCACGTGAATGGTAAACCAATGTGTAGCCAGCAATGCCCGTAGTGTTGTGATAAGCCTTGGCAAATCCACCATCAATCACCATGAGTTTGCCGTTAGCCTTGATAGGATTTTCTCCTTTTGATGCTCGCACAGGCACGTGCCCATTGATGATGTGGCGGTGCTTGCCCGTTACGCCAAAGGCATCCATAATGCTGTCGCAAACCACGTCTTGTTCGCGCAAGGTGTAATAATATCCCTTAGGCTCCTTGTGTGTGCTTTCGTCGTTGATAAAGTAACGTTCAAAGGTTGTCATCTTAGCCTTGTCGAAGAGTGGAGAATTAGGGCCGCACCAAAGATACCAAAAATAGTCTGTGGCAAGTGCTCGCTCGTGTTCATTCACTTCGTCATCGTATGCCATTCGCACTATCTGCTCCACCTTGTCCATCAAACTGCGTCCTTCCACCTGTTGGCCATTTATGCACACACTCTTTAGCGATCCATCAGCATTCATGGGCACTGAGGCATGGAATAACAAGTTTGAGTTGAAAATGCCATACATACCGCCATGAAGCAGCAGCTGCTGAACATGCGATTGCAAGCGGTCTGAAATCAAGAACGAGTGTTGCAAGCGGTCAATAATGTCTTGCTCTTCGGGTGTTAGTTTATAAGGGTCGGCGGGGTCGACCGTTGGAAAAAAGGTGTCGGTCATTTCGTACACCTGGCCATTCACCCTACACGTTTTATTTTCAAAATCAATTGTTTCGAGCAGCATGCGGTCGTTCATTTTCCATTCGGGATGCTGCTTATATAGCTGCCCTTCAAGTTTAAACTGAATAACGGCTATAGCCTTATGCATCTGTGCTATCAGTTTGCGTGTTTTTTCGTTTACATCGCGCAAGGGGTCTTCAATTTTAGGGTAGAACACGGTGCAAGGGTCGTCGGCATAGGTCTCCATGGCAAAGGTTGCAACTGGCACCATATTGATGCCATACCCCTCCTCGAGCGTTTGCGTATTGGCATATCTAAATGAGAGGCGCAGCACCGAGGCAATGCAAGTTTTGTTGCCCGCTGCAGCACCCATCCACAATATGTCGTGGTTGCCCCATTGTATGTCCCAATGGTGATAGTTGGTCAGCGTATCAAGAATAAGATGCGCCCCAGGACCACGATCAAATATATCGCCCAAAATGTGTAGTTGGTCGATAGCCAAACGCTGAATAAGTTCGCATATAGCCTCAACAAAGCCCGCTGCACGTCCGGTTCCAATAATGGTTTGTATAATTACGCCCACATAGGCCTGCTTGTTGCGGTCGTCTGAGTTTTCGTGTAGGAGCTCTTCAATGATGTAAGCAAACTCCGCTGGTAGGCTTTTTCTTACTTTTGAGCGCGTATATTTAGACGATACATTGCGGCATACGGCAATTAGCTGATTAAGCGTGGTTTGATAATAATCTGATAGGTCGGTATCGTTTTGCTTAACAAGCTCAAGCTTGCGTTTGGGATAATAAATAAGTGTGCACAAGTCGCGTATTTCTTTTTCGCGCATGGTATTGCCAAATATCTCTTTAACCTTTCGCTTTATATTGCCCGATGCGTTGCGTAGCACGTGCTGAAAGGCCTCATTCTCACCATGAAGGTCTGCTAAGAAATGCTCAGTAGGTTTGGGCAGATGCAGTATGGCTTCGAGATTGATAATCTCGGTGGTAACTTGCGATATAGTGGGAAAGTCGCGTGCCAAGAGTTTGAGATACCTCAAATCAGACTGTATGCTATTGTTTGAAATAGAACTTTTAGGCATAGCTATTTATTATTTACATTGTATTTTTATATATCATCTTCAGGGGGGATAACATTCTACCACAAGGCTTTGTACGTTATCGGTGTGTGCAAGGCATTCTATAGAATAGATAAAATCTAAAAAAAATGGCTTATCAAAACCTCCCTTTATACAAAGATAGTGCAAGATGAGCAAATGCACAACCTTTTAAGTAGGTATTCAAAATTAAT
>DJEH01000148.1:0-2971 GCA_002431845.1 Prevotellaceae bacterium UBA5903
CAGAAGCATAGGCTGAAAAGGGAGCGTAGCGGGCTACGTGACCGATGAAGCCTGTGGTTCTGGCGGAAACAATGTGCTAAGGCATATCAATTAATATAGAACATAATTATATAAATTAATTTTGAATACCTACTTAAACCTTCGGTAAGTAGAATAAAAACAACACACATCGGTATGAAGTTTATTTCGTGGAATGTTAATGGCCTACGTGCCTGCGACGGCAAAGGATTTCGTGAAGCGTTTAAGGCGCTGGATGCCGACTTCTTTTGCTTGCAAGAAACCAAGATGCAACCACATCAGTTAGATATAGCCTTTGATGGTTATCAGTCGTTTTGGAACTCGGCAGAAAAGAAAGGTTATTCGGGCACAGCCATATTTACAAAGCACACTCCCCTAAGTGTTGCGTATGGCATAGGCGTTGAGGCTCACGACCACGAGGGACGAGTAATTACGCTTGAGATGCCTAACTTTTATCTTGTTACGGTGTACACACCCAATTCGCAAGACGGACTGCGACGCCTTGATTATCGAATGGAGTGGGACGATGCATTCCGCTCTTACGTCAAGAGCCTCGATGCCAAAAAGCCCGTGGTGATGTGTGGTGATATGAACGTGGCACACACCGAAATAGATTTAAAGAACCCTAAGACCAACCGTAAAAATGCAGGGTTTACCGACGAAGAAAGAGCCAAGTTTACAACCTTGCTCAACGCTGGTTTTACCGACACTTTCCGTTTTTTCAATCCAACAACCGAGGGCATATACTCATGGTGGTCGTACCGCTTTAAGGCACGTGAGAAGAATGCTGGGTGGCGTATTGACTACTTCCTTGTGAGCAACAGTCTGCAAGATAAACTACAGAATGCCAGCATTCACACCGAAATATATGGCTCAGACCATTGCCCCGTAGAGGTGGATATTGATTTATAGAGATGGTACACGCATTTGAGATAAAGTTTTATACAGACAAATTGAAAATGTGTGTAAAACAAACGATTATATAACTAATTAAGAAAAATTCATGAAACAGTTTTTTAAGTACGTATTTGCCACAATTGTTGGCATATTTAGCGTAGCTATATTCATGAGCATCATTGGGCTTGTTATGCTTGGCTCTATGATGGTGGCAGACAGCCAAAAGCCTTCTTTGCAAGACGGAAGCGTTTTGCACATATCGCTTAGTGGCACTATCAATGAGCGTGCCAACGACAATCCGTTCCGCTCGTTTATGGGGAATAATGCCTTAGAGTCGCAAGGCCTTGACGATATACTAAAGGCTATTAAAGTGGCAAAAAACAACAAGCAGATAAGTGGTATTTACCTTGAAGGCGGTGCTATGGCTACCGATTATGCCACATTACAAGAGTTGCGTAAGGCTTTAGTAGACTTTAAGCAGAGCAAAAAGTTTATATTGGCTTATGCCGACACATACACGCAAGGAAGTTATTACCTCTCGTCGGTGGCAGATAAAGTACTTATCAATCCGAGTGGTATGATAGACTGGCGTGGCATTGCCTCGCAACCAATCTTCTTTACCGATTTGTTGAAAAAAGTGGGTGTAAAAATGCAGGTGTTCAAGGTGGGTACTTACAAAAGTGCAGTTGAACCTTTCATACTTACGGGCATGAGCGATGCTAATCGTGAGCAGTTGCAATCGTGCATTGGCGATATATGGAACGGCATTTGCCAAGACGTGTCGGCCTCTCGACACATCTCTACAACCAACCTCAATGCATTGGCCGATGGCTATATCACCTTTACTCAACCCGAAAATTACGTAAAGTCGCACCTTGTTGATTCGCTTTCATACATTGATGGCGTGCGCAGCAAATTGCGCGAACTGAGTAAACAAGAAAAACTGAATTTGGTAGCTCCATCAGAGCTTGCAAAACTCGATGAGCCTTCGAAATCTGAAGATTACATTGCGGTTTATTACGCACAAGGCGACATTGTAGACGAGGTTTCAACCACTTCGCTTACCAGTGGCGAACAGCAGATTGTGGGTAGCAAAGTGGTAGACGACTTAGACAAACTTGCTAACGACGACAATGTAAAAGCCGTAGTAATCAGAGTGAACTCTGGCGGTGGTAGCGCTTATGCTTCAGAACAAATGTGGCGTGCCGTTCAGTTGCTCAAAAAGAAAAAGCCCGTTGTTGTTTCAATGAGTGGCATGGCTGCTTCGGGCGGTTACTACCTATCGTGTGGTGCCGACTATATTGTGGCAGAGCCTACCACACTCACTGGTAGCATTGGCATATTTGGCATGATACCCGATGCTTCTGGCCTTTTGACCGAAAAACTCGGTTTGCACTTCGACGTGGTAAAAACAAATAAAGCTTCAGATTTTGGAGCCATGGGACGTGCATTCAATGCAGACGAGGCCGCTGCTATGCAAGGCTACGTAAACCGTGGCTACTTGCAGTTTATAACACGCGTTGCTAACGGCCGACACATGACCACAGCACAGGTAGACCACATTGGTCAGGGCCGTGTGTGGACGGGTAGTCAAGCCTTAAAGCTTAAGTTGGTTGATAAACTTGGCACACTCAACGACGCTATTGCTGTGGCTGCAAGTCGTGCCAAAATGAAGGACTATGCCGTAACCTCTTATCCCGAAAAAGAGTCGTGGATGTCGCAATTTCTCAACTCTACAATGAAGGACGACTATATGGAACAAAAGCTTCGTATGGCTTTGGGCGAGTATTACGCACCGCTTCGTTTTGTAACATCGTTGCGTAGCTACGATGCTAAAAACTGCGTGCAGGCACGTATGTACTATTTGCCTAACGTAAAATAAACTTTCATATCCTTTAAACAGTAACTCCTTAATCTTGTTTAGGCAGAAAATTGGTTAGTGTTTTTTTAAAATGCTAAAGCACAAAATGCTATAAAGCCTTGCTAATTGCCTAATAATTAGGGAGTAATTGTTTAACCTTACGTAGGGTCTTCGCGTATCACGCCCATGATACGC
>DJEH01000148.1:3001-5460 GCA_002431845.1 Prevotellaceae bacterium UBA5903
GCCCATGATACGCGCGTATCACGGCCGTGATACGCGAAGACTTTACGCATTTATAAAGCAGAAGAACCCCAAAGTGGCACTACCATAGTACGTATAGCCATGGTTTAAGGACTGAATTGGTGAAATATAATACCAAATTCAGTACCCCCTTTCAAAGCATTAAATTGGTAAGCAATATGAACATTCAAGCATTATTAACCCCCATCACATTTCCGCTGTCTGTCTTATATGCAGCGGTGGTAAAAGTGCGTGCTTGGTTGTTTAGTTGTGGTGTGTTGCGCCAGCACACTTACCCCATGCCTATTATATGTGTGGGCAATTTGTCGGTAGGTGGCACAGGCAAAACTCCACACGTTGAGTATATATTGCGTCTTTTGCATCAAGAGGGCTATCGGGTGGCTATGTTGTCGCGCGGTTATGGCAGAAAAACGCACGGCTACATCCTGGCAGATGCTCATCGGCACACAGCAGCCGATATTGGCGACGAACCTTACCAAATGATGCATAACTGCCCGTATGCCACCATTGCTGTGTGCGAAAAGCGCACTTATGGCATAGAACGCTTGATGCAGCTAATGCCTAAAATAGATGTGATAGTGCTCGACGATGCCTTTCAGCATCGCTACGTAAAGGCGGGGCTCAATGTGCTGCTCACCGATGCACACCGCCTTTACACTCACGACCACCTGTTGCCTTGGGGCCGTTTGCGCGAACCCTCTGTGGCTGCCAAGCGAGCACAAATGGTGGTGATAACGAAATGTGTAAACGGCGAACGCCCCTCTCTGCCCATCTGTTTAGGCCAACAACTCTATTATAGTAGCATAGCCTATGGCCCTCAGCAATGGCTCAAACCAACCAATATCCCCCTGCCCAACTACAAGGCACAGCGCATCATGCTCGTTGCAGGCATTGCCAACCCTATGCCTCTTTATCATTATTTGCAGCAACAGGGGGCAGAGGTGGAGTTGGTGAAATTTCGCGATCACCACACCTTTAATAATAACGACATTGCGCAACTTAACGCCATTTGGAAGCAAAAACATTGCACATTGGCTGTAACTACACAAAAGGATAGCACCCGTTTACTCTCGCTGCTCAACCAGTTTGAAGCAGACTTAAGGCAAAACTTTGTGGTGCAACCCATAACGGTCGAAATAACCAATAGCAACCCAAGCAAACAATCATTTAACCAAATTATACTTCATTATGTTAGAACAAATAAAAGAAACTGCAGCGTGGATTGAAGCACACACACAGATGCGTCCACACACAGCTATTATCTTAGGTACAGGACTCGGACACCTTGCAGCAGAGATAGATATTGTAGATGAATTTCCGTATAAGGACATTCCCAACTTCCCCGTTAGCACCGTAGAGGGACATAGTGGAAAACTTATCTTTGGTCGTCTTGGCGAGAAAGATGTAATGGCACTCGAAGGTCGCTTTCACTACTATGAGGGTTACAACATGAAGCAAGTTACCTTCCCTATCCGTGTGATGTACGAATTGGGCATCAAAAACCTCTTTGTTAGCAATGCATCAGGCGGCGTAAACCCAACATTCGAGATTGGCGACCTTATGCTCATTACAGACCACATTAACTTCTTGCCCGAACATCCACTCCATGGTCCAAACTTCCCAACGGGTCCACGTTTCCCCGACATGCACGAGGCCTACGACCACGAGTTCCTTGATATGGCACGACAGATTGCTAAGGAAAAAGGCATCAAAACTGTTGAGGGTGTATATCTTGCTACTCAAGGGCCAACTTACGAAACTCCAGCAGAGTATAAAATGTATCGCACATTTGGTGCCGACGCTGTGGGTATGTCTACCGTTCCCGAGGTAATTGTGGCACACCACTGTGGCATTCGCACCTTTGGCGTAAGCATCATCACCGACTTGGGCGTTGAGGGTAAGATTGTTGAAGTAAGCCACGAAGAAGTGCAAAAGGCTGCAAATGCCGTACAACCGCTTATGGCCGACATATTCCGCGATTTGGTTCGTCGTATCGACTGATATTCATGCTATTTAGGTAACAAGTGCATAGCCTGTTTATCTAACTTAATTTAATAAGTAGGTGTTCAAATTCATATCAATTAATGTTAGACATAATTATATCAATTAATTTTGAATACCTACTTATTTTGAATGCTTACATATTTATTGCAAAATTAGAAAAAAATATGATAATGCACACACTGCATAGCAAAGTCGTGCAGTTTAGGTGTAGACAACGTATTTAGCAAATGGGGCATTGTGATAGATGCTGTTTTATCAATTAATGTAGAATATGATTATATAAATTAAATTCAAATACCTACTTATACATTGTTCTGCCGATATAATGAGCAACGAACGTACGGAATAACCTATGCACGGAATAGCCTATAAACGCTTGATTATCAATACAGAAAGGCTTTGCTGCGCATTGTGCTTACGTATTTAGTTGGCGTATC
>DJEH01000148.1:5555-15595 GCA_002431845.1 Prevotellaceae bacterium UBA5903
GATACGCTCGTATCACGGCCGTGATACGCCAACTAAGTGCGCAAGTATGATTAGAACAACACAGAAGATAGTAGTGAAAGCATGGTTTGTTTATGAAAAAACTGCACCACACGCTTGCATTAACAAGTGTGTGGTGCAGCTATTAGGGCATGAGCATTTGGGCCTTTGGCTTAAGCATCATTTTGCCCTCACATACTTGGGTGTTATGCAACCTACAAGCTGCCAATAGCGAGAGCCAGTAGGTTTGTAGTATACAAGAATGTCGTATTCATTTTCGGTTTGAAAATAATTTCCTTCAACAATGCTTGTAAGTCCTACGTGAGGATGACTATTTACCGAACTAAGGTAAAAATAGTTGTAATATCCACATTTAAGCAGAATGTCGGCCACATATTGCTGCGAGTTTTCGTCGTAGCGCATTTTGTAGGCATCGTTTAAGCCCGTGGCCCATCTTCCAGATACATAAATGCTTGTTGGCTCGTTATCAATTTGTGGCATGTTGAGCGAGAAATGTGCAAGCACATAGTCGGCTTCGGTGTCGGCATCGCCTGCTCCCTCGTATCTCGTAACGTAAAGTCCGTTGTGGTCTTCGTCGTAAAGATAGTTTTTGCGTGGATAATCTGTCATGATGGTATAATGATAGTAGGGGGCGAACCACTTGACACTTTCGCCGTGCATGCCAGGATAGCGAGTAGATAAAATTTCCATCTTGCGATACTCGTTGCCAGCATCGAAAATGAGGTTTCGCGAATGCTCCCACAATAAGTTGCTACCATTTTGAGCCGTGGGGGGTACACCCATAATGGCATTATCGATACGGCGGTTTTGCATAACAAATAGCTTTACCTCGTCGTTGGGATTACGCAATGTTAGATTGCTACAATCAACTCTCAGCGATAGTTGCTGGTGGGAGTCGTTATGGTCTATTTCGGTGTCGGTGGTGCATTGGGCATAAATGCCAACCCTCTTGTCTACCACGGCAAAGTAGCATTGAAAAGCCTTGCGTGCATTGCCCTCATCGTCTTCGTCGAAAACGGTGAGGCGGTAATTGCCCGACAAGAGTGGACGCATGTGGGCATTGGGTATGCTAAGCGCGTAATGGTTGTAGAGCACGGTGGTGTTGGTGCTGGGCTGGTAGTTGTCTATCACCTCTTCGTCTGCCACACTATATAGGTAGTCGTTGTCAAAAAGTTCGTCAGAGGGGTTACCTTCGTAGTCGCAATGTTCTATTTTATAGGTGTATCTCACATACTCGTGTGTAAGGTCATCGAAACTGAGCTGGAGTGTTTCATTACTGCCAAGCGCAATAGCAGGGAAGTTCTCTGCGTTATTATCTACCTTTAATTGTATGGTGTGGATGCTTGGCTTAAATATAGTGGTGCGCCCTGGTTGTGCTTGTAGCGAGCAGATGCACGCAAGCCAAAATAGGGATGTAAATAAAAAATGCTTCATAAAGATGCCACAGGATAAATGGGTACTGACAATATTAATATAGAACAAAAGTACATTTTTTTAGTCGTGTAATTCCCTATGTGAATGAAAAAATTGTAATTTTGCAATTCATTTAAGAATCAGTTGGCTGGCTTGTCGTGTACATCCATGTTTGGTTGCTCTTGTTGCATTGTTGCAGTAGGTGTAACCTTCACAAGCGGTGTAGGAGGAAAGTCTGGGCAACACAGAGCATTCTGCTTCTTAACGGGAAGTCGTCCGCAAGGGTGAATTAGTGTAGAAGAAAACAACCGCCCACATTTTTATGTAGGTAAGGGTGAGAAGGCGGGGTAAGAGCCCACCAGACGTATGGCAACATGCGTGCTGTACACATCAGAAGTTGAAAGTTCATGTATACCAACGTTTTTATTGAGGGCTGCTCGTCCCAGTTTGCTTTACGCAACGCGTTGGAGGGTAGAACGATACAACATATTGGCGACAATATGTGCGGATAAATGACAAGCACGATTATTTGTTTAGGCGAATAATGCGTACAGAACCCGGCTTATAGGCTGGCTGATTCTTTTTTTTAAAAAATAAGACCTATTCCAAAAAGCAAAGTTGCATGATTGGAATAGGTCTTATTGCATGTTTATGCCCTTTTATTCGTCGGCATTCAAAAACTTTTGTATGTTGTCTTTTACCATCTCTTTTTGCATTGATGCTTGGCTGATGGCAATGCCTTGTATGCCTATGTGGAGTAAGGGCATAACGTCATCGAGGGTTATACTGCCAGTTGCACAAAGCGGAATGCGAAGTGCCTCGTTCTGCATTTCAGACACGATTTGTTTGTAATCTTCAATGCTCAATGGAGGTAGAGGGGGAGGGGTATTTGACGATTTTTTATAGGGGCCACAACATACGTAATCGGCGCTTTGGCCCTTCAGTCGCTTAACATCGGCAAAGGTTTGTGCTGTGCCGCCAATGATAAATTCGTGGCCGAGCTGTTCGCGCACTTCGTTGGCAGCCATGCTTGTTTCGGTAAGATGAACACCATCGGCTTCGATGGCTTTGCATAGCTCCACCTCATCGTCTATTACGAAAGTAGCTTGATGTTGTTTGCAAGCATTGAGCAGGCTGTTTGCAAGTTCTTTTTTATCTTCAGTAAAGTTGTTGTCGAAATGCAGTCTAATCCATTTACAACCACCAGCGAGTGCAAGCAATGCCACCTCTTGACATTCGGCTGCCGATGGGCTTGTATGGACAATAATTTGTAAGGGTACCATGAAATATTTTAATGTTAAGTGGATTACAAAACACCTACTTAGCTTTGGTGTTTATGACACAGCAAAATTAATCATTATTTTGCTGTGACTTGCTTGTTTAAGAAACTAAAAAAAGAACCAGCATGATATTTACCAATGTTGCTCAGTAAAAAACATGCTGGTTCTGTAATATTGTGGTAAGCAGGTATTCAAAATTCATATCCATTAATATTGGACATAATTATATTAATTTTGAATACCTACTTATAGCTCTTAAGCTACAATGGTTGCTTAAAGAGCTACCTTAATGCTTTGGCCATCAGCAATAACCACGTATGCACCTGATGGGAGTGGGGTGCCTTCGGCTTGCTTAACGCCTTGGGCGTTGTAGATTGTGGCATGTTGTGCATTTTTGATAACGATGCCATGATTTTCTACGCTAACGCTAACTTGGCTCTTCTGTGCTTGATCAACACCTGTTGTTTGATGTTGCATGTGCATGGCACCTTGATTGGTTTGAACTTGTTCGATTACTTGGTTCAAGTCGTTAAGGTCGTTCACAATGTCCTTTTCAGTAAGGTAAGGATAGTCAAGTTCGTCTTGAGCTTTTGCAATAGCCTCTTTCAAAAGGGTGGCATCGTCGCCAGTGAGCGATTGAAGCAACTCTTTGGCTGCTGCAATAGAGCTATGCAATTGGTCTACCTCCTTATTGGCAGGCAATTTAACCAAACGGAAGCAGAATGCATTGCTTGTAATTGCATTGGTTGCGGTAACCGAAGTACCGGTATTTGTAGATTGCACAAACTTGATGCTGCTCTTTGATGATGCGTCGGTAGTAGTGCCAACGTGCAAGGCAACCCTTGTGTCAAAGCCCATGGTTTCGTCATTTGTATAGATTACAAAATGACTTGCATCTTTATGGTCTACAGTTTGCTTAGCAAATTTGATAGCTGTTCCTGTGCCGTAGATGTAACCATCATTTTGCGGCATTGCTATCGAAACGATGCCCTTGTCGTCTGTTGTAATATAGAAACGAGATTTCTCGTAGCTATAGGTGTTTGACAAAGATGCACTTCCGCTTGTGGTTGAGAACGATAGGAATTTACCCTCGCTTGCGTAGATATAAGTGGGGAATATGCTCACGGCTTGTAATGCATAATAGCCATTAACGTTTGCTATGGGCTGAGTGGGAGCCTTGATTATCTGCAAACGTGTGTTGTCGCCGCCTTTATCCTGAAATGTAAAGGTGCCCTCATCGTTGTAGCCATAGCATTTGTTGGCATTTTCAAAAGGAATCATGCAGTAGTAGTTATCGTCTACAGCCTCGAATGTCCATTTCTGATTATTGCCACCAGAGGCTTGCCATTGAATAACTTGATTGTTGAATTTGGCATGTGCTTCAGAGGGATTGTCAATACACACATTGCCCAACGAACTCTTTATGGTCCAGTAACCATTGTTCTGGGTTAATACCCAAAGTTGTCCTTCGTCGTCATCATCAATGGCAACCATTTTTAGCACTTTGTCGTTGGCAGTAGAGCCTTCATTCGTAAGCGCATATTTGCCATCAGCTGTGCATATTTTGTATGCTTGTCCGCTTATGATCTTGTCGGCTTGTGCTGAGAGGGTGCAAGCCAAAAGAGCAAAGAGCGATAATATAATCTTTTTCATTTGCTTAGATATGTGTTATAATTATTGTAGGTCAATATAGTCTGTTGGCATAGAGAAGGTAATGCCGCGACGTTGCAAGTCGAGCATCAATGGGCGAGAACGCTTCAAGAAACCTTTCCATGAACGATTCTTTTGTGCACTCCAACCAGCCTCTGCAAGTATGAGCGTACGGGGATAAGCTTGGTAGAAAATACGTTCGGGCGAGTTGATACATTCGCTCCAAAGCGTACCGGCTACGCCAAATAGGTTGTTCTTCTCAAACTCTTCTCCCTTATTCCAACCAGGATTGAATTGATATACCGTTTCAAAATTTCTCACTGGCATACCCCAGTTTACTTCGGGCATATCGCCGTTTGCCATAGGATAGTCAAAGTAGCAGTAGTCGCCAGGACACATCATAATCTTGGCATTGTTGTTGATAGCTGCATTTATAGCAGGCTCTGTAAGACCATTACGCCATGCAAAGGTTACGCATCCTTCTTGAATTTCCTTAAAGTCTGTTTCGTACCAGAACATAGGAGTCTTATCGTACTTAGTGCGGAGCGTGTCGATAATGCGATCGAACATATACTTTTGCAAACGCCAGTTCTCTGAACGGTCGGTTGTGGTGATGCCCAACTTCTTCTTCAACGCTTTATCTTTCTCACAGTTGGTCCAGCAGTCAAGGGCTGGATTACCAGCTTCGTCGCCTCCAAGGTGGATATACTTGCAGGGGAAGATGTCTGCCAACTCGCGGAATACGTTGCCTAAGAAGGTGTAAGTAAACTCATTGCCTGGGCAAAGTAGCTCGTTAGATACACCACAAGTGGTGCGGATGGGTACGGATTTGCCACCGCAAGTAAGCTCGGGGAATGCATGAATGGCTGCCACTTCGTGACCTGGCATTTCGATTTCGGGAACTACCATAACGTGGTATTTTTCGCAGTACTTCACGAAGTCTTTCATTTGCTCTTGCGTATAGTAACCCGAAATGGGTATTTGCATATCGTCCATACCTACGCGTGATGAGCTCTTGGCTATCAGTTCAGGGTACTTCTTAATCTCGATACGCCATGCTTGGTCGTCTACGAGGTGAAGGTGGATGCTGTTGAGTTTATAGCGTGCCATCTCTGGAACAATCTCTTTAAGACGTTCGTAAGGAACAAAGATACGGCAAGGGTCTACCATCAACTCGCGCACGTGGGTACGTGGTGTATCCTCAATCTCAATAGCATTTGTTTCAATGCAACGAGCCGAAGCTTGATTGTCAATCATGAGCTGCTCAAGGGTCATGATGCCATAGAACACGCCAGCAGCTGTTTTGCCTTCGATGTTCACGCCATTTTCGCTAACGCTTAGGGTGTAAGCCTCGTCATCATCGAGTGCGTTGTTGATAGACAAGGTGATTTTGGCAGTACCATTTTCGTTGAGTTGAGTAATACCAGCTCTCTCTTTAAGAATGCGTGTAAGGTGCTCTTTCTCGTTTGAAAGAGAGGTGGGGCATTCAATAGAAGAAACATTGAGCCAAACAAGGGGCTTGCCGCTTGTTGTTTGCATTTTCAAGGGTATAGGCACTAAGTTTTGAGCAACTGCGGCAGGAGTGGCCGAACCTAATCCTAAGAGTATAGCGATGGATAATAATATCTTTTTCATTGAAGTTGTGATTAGAAGTTTACTTTGTGGCTCTTTCCGTTTATGGTAACAACATAAACACCTTGCCCAGGCAATGCGATGCTAACAGCGTCGGATGCTTGCAAAGATTTGATTTGTTGGCCCTTTACGTTAAATACTTCGATAGCTGTGTTTGCTGGGATGTTATTGATTTTCAATACGCCATTCTCAATGCTCAAAGTAGCTTCAGCATTGCTTGCCGACGCATTTTGAATAGCTGTTGTAAAGGTGTGAATATCAAAGTTTTTCCAAACATCAGCTTCGGCATACTTGTTCTCACTTCCTTCGGGTACATTAAGCGCAACTTTAGAGCAGTCTATGCCAGCAAAGGCTGTTGCATCTGCTTCAATAGGGTCTTCGGCATGTAATGTAATGGCTTTTAATCCCGTGCAATTAGCAAATGTAGCAGCCTTGATTTGCTTTACGGATGCAGGGATTTCAAAGCTTTCAATGCCACTGCAACCATAGAATGCGCCTTTGCCTAAGTCGATTAAACTTTCGGGAAATGAAATGCTACCAGTCAAACCGCTGCAATCCATAAAGGCAGCATCGCCTAACTGCTGGATGGCACGTGGCATGGTAACAGCGTTCAAACTCTTGCAACCAGCAAAAGCCGAAGCACCGATGCGAGTAATCATTCTACCAAATGCAATATCGCCCGAAAGCTTTTCGCAACCAGCAAATGCATTTGCACCGATAGATTGTAGGTTGTTGTGGAGTGTTACGCTTTCAAGGTTCTTGCAACCAGAGAACACACCATCGCGTATGAGCATAAGTTTTGATGGAATGCGTACATCGCCAGATAAACTCTCGCAACCTTCAAAGGCATACGAACCAATGTTGTTAATGCTGCTTGTAGAAGGGAAATAAACCTCTTTTATCTTCTTGCATTGTGCAAAACAACTTGCACCAATGCTTGTTGTTGAAGCGGGGATGTTGAGCACCCCTTCAAGAGAATCGCATGCAAAGAAGGCTTGTGAACCAATGGTCTTTAGATTGTTTGGAAGCGTCAAACTACGCAAGTTGTGACGTGAATGCAATGCGTTCTTGGGGATGTTAGGGCACGAAGCACCTTTAAGGTTAAGCGTCTCCATGCTGTAACAAAGGTCGCGCAATTGACGAAAATCACTATTACCTGTGGTTGTGAGAGTTCCGTTAAGAGTAATAGTTACAGCTTTTGCTTTTTTGTCAGCGGCAACAGATGTAATGTTACTTGATGTAACAGTTTGGGCATACAATGTTAAAGGTGTACCCATCAAACCAATGCAAAAAAGCATGATTGGTAATTTTTCTTTCATAGAAAAAGAGATTAAGTGTATAGATGTGTAATTGTTTCTACTTATTAATTTAAAGAATTGTGTAAATACACTACAAATTTAAATAATGAAATGAAATAATAGCTTTGTTACAAAATAAAAATAGTAAGAATGCACATTTTTAAAGCAATACTTGTGTGTTTCAATATAAAGTAGTATCTTTGCACTCGCAATTTTGCAACGATAACATATTAATTCATTCAAAACTATGATGAATCAGTACGAGACCGTTTTCATTATGACTCCCGTTTTGTCTGACCAACAGATGAAGGAAACGGTCGAAAAATTCAAAGGTATTCTCACTGACGCTGGTGCTGAGATTATCAATGAAGAGGAGTGGGGCCTCAAAACAATGGCTTATCCCATTCAGAAAAAGTCCACAGGTTTCTATGAGCTTATCGAGTTTAAAGCAGAACCAACTGTGATCGCTAAGCTTGAAGTTGCTTTCCGTCGTGACGAGCGTATCATCCGTTACTTAACTGTTAAGAACGAGAAGTATGCAGCGGAATACGCAGAAAAGCGTCGTAACAAATTTAATAAGAAGGAGGACTAAAAAATGGCACAAGCACAATCAGAGATTCGTTATTTGACTCCCCCTACAGTGGATGTCAAGAAGAAAAAGTATTGCCGTTTCAAGAAGAGCGGTATCAAGTATATTGACTACAAGGATCCTGAATTCTTGAAGAAGTTCTTGAACGAACAGGGTAAGATTCTTCCCCGTCGTATCACTGGTACTTCTCTTAAGTATCAACGTCGTGTGGCTCAAGCCGTAAAGCGTGCACGCCACTTGGCACTTCTTCCTTTCGTAACAGATTTGATGAAATAATAACACAGAGGAGGTAATAAGATATGGAAATCATTTTGAAAGAAAACGTTATTGGTCTGGGTTATAAAGACGATATCGTAACTGTAAAGGACGGCTATGGCCGTAACTACCTTATTCCTACTGGCAAAGGTGTTATTGCGTCTGCGTCTGCAAAGAAAGTATTGGCAGAAAACTTGAAGCAACGTGCTCACAAGTTGGCTAAGATTAAGGCTGACGCTGAAGCTCTTGCTGCTAAATTGTCTGCTGTTGAGCCATTGAAGATTGCTACTAAGGTTAGTGCAACTGGTGCTATCTATGGTTCTGTAAACGCTCTTCACATCGCTGAGGCTCTTTCAAAGCTTGGCTTTGATATTGATCGTAAGATTATCAGCGTTAAGGACGTTAAGGAAGTTGGTTCTTACACTGCTACTGTAAACCTTCATAAGGAAGTTTCTGTTGAAATTCCTTTTGAGGTTGTAGCTGAAGAAGCTTAATAATAGCAATATTGCTATCCATATATAGTGTGGATGGTTAAAGAATAAAAGAGTATTAGATATTGCGCATTATGCGTGGTGTTTAATACTCTTTTTATTATATTGTTATGTATGTAAATGCTTCTTTGAGTGATAAAGAGAGTGTTTTGAGTGTTGAAGAGAATATTTGTAAAGGCTTAAAAGAGATTGATTTAGAATATAAAAGAATGCGTTACTTTATATATCTTTCGTACGATGGAACAGCCTATCATGGCTGGCAAGTACAGCCTAATGCCGTAAGTGTTCAGCAGCGAATGAACGAGGCTTTGAGCACCCTGTTGCGTGGTAAAAATAGCGATGTAACAGGGGCTGGACGCACGGATGCAGGTGTACATGCCCACATGATGGTGGCACATTTTGACATAGAAGATGAGGTAGATGGCAAGTGGCTAACAGAGAAGTTGAACCGTATATTGCCTTATGATATTGTGGTTAATAAAGTAGTAAAAGTGAAAGCCGATGCGCATGCACGCTTTGATGCAAAGGCTCGAACGTACCACTATTGGGTTTATACACGTAAGAATCCATTCAAAAGACATTATGCAACCAGAATATCTTATCCTCTTGACTTTGGTTGTATGAATAAAGCTGCTGCTTACCTCTTGAGTGTGAAGGATTTTACGAGTTTTTCAAAGTTGCATACAGACGTAAAGACTAACAATTGTAGAGTGACCAAGGCCGAATGGAAGCAGATTGATGATGACCTTTGGCAGTTTGAAATAACGGCAGACCGCTTTTTGCGCAATATGGTTCGTGCGGTAGTAGGCACTCTTATAGAGGTGGGAAGAGGCCGCATGAGTATAGAAGATTTTAAACGTGTAATAGCACAAAAGGATAGGTGTGCAGCGGGAGATTCAATGCCTGGCAATGCATTGTCGCTTGTGAATATTGCATACGATAACGATATATTTGAGGACTGATGTGGGTTTTATTAGCATTTCTTTCGGCTTGTCTGTTAGGCTTTTACGATGTATATAAAAAGCGCTCATTGCGCGACAATGCGGTGCTACCTGTGTTGATGATTAACACTTTGTTGTGTGCATTGTTTTTTCTTCCATTCGTTATTCAGTCGTTTTTTTCGGTCTCGAGTATTATTCCGCAAGCACCATTGCATGCACACTTGTTGGTAATTATAAAGTCAATAATAGTGTTGTCATCGTGGATATGCGGATATTATGCCATGAAGCATTTGCCGTTAACTATTGTTGGACCAATCAATGCCACTCGCCCAGTAATGACGCTTTTGGGTGCGTTGGTTATTTATGGTGAGCAGCTTAATGCGTGGCAATGGGCTGGTGTATTGTTGTCGATATTCTCTTTTATGTTGTTGAGTAGGAGTGGACGTAAAGAGGGTATACGCTTTATGCATAAT